>CAYLXY010000047.1:0-9951 GCA_964387405.1 uncultured Clostridiaceae bacterium | reverse complement strand
CCATGGGCTGGAGTTATTTTACATTTAGAGCTGCAAATGAGATAGATTATAAAACTAGAGACAATCTTATGACAAAGTTTTTGGGGCAATCTCTTAAGTTTTTTGAAGAACATTCTACAGGCTCCCTTATGGGAAAGTCTACCAACGATGTGGACAGTATTAGCAATTTTGCCGGAATCGGGACCTTAAGCTTATTTGATTCTACAGTATTCCCCATCATTATAATTATAATGATGATGGTAGTAGTTGATGTAAAATTGACTTTGGCTGCCATAGTACCCCTTCCACTTTTGGCATATTTAAGTATATGGATTGGCGATAGAATTCTTGTAAGATGGGCAAAGGTACAAAGGGCTTTTGATAGGTTAAATACAAGGGTATTAGAAGATATAGAAGGTATAAGGATCATTCGAGTTTTCAATCTTCAAAAATCTAGACGCAAGAAATTTGAAGAAAGCGGAAAGAACTTGTTAAATAGAAATATGGATGTTGTAAAATATCAAGCTTTACTAACTCCAGTTCAAAGGATTATACCTGCCTTTACCTTCATTATAGCTATAAGTTATGGATCTATTTTAATTTCAAAGGGAGAAATTTCTATAGGTCAGTTAATTTCCTTTACTTATTATTTAAATATGCTTGTATGGCCAATGCATGCATTTGGCAATTTTATTAACTTAAAACAACAGGCCAATGTTTCAATGGATAGGGTTCAAGAAGTTTTAGATTATGAAGAAGATATTATAGAGAATGATAAGGCTGTAGATATATCTACTAGCCCCCATATAGAATTTATAAATCACAGTTTTAAATATCCTTCGTCAAAGGAAGATGTTTTAAAAGATTTGAACATAAAAATTGAAAAGGGAAAATCCCTAGGTGTAATAGGCAAGACTGGTTCTGGTAAATCTACTTTTCTAAAGCAGTTGTTACACCTATACCCAATGCCAACAAATAGCATACTTATTAGCGGTCATAATCTTGATAGCTATACTATTTCAAGTATTAGGGAGCGAATTAGCTATGTACCACAAAAACATATGATATTTTCAAAAACTATTAGAGATAATATAAAACTATCCAGACCAAATGCTAATGATGAAGAGCTAATGGAAGCCATTAGACTTGCTGATTTTGAAAAAGATCTAAAAATATTTCCTGAAGGATTAGATACTCTTGCTGGTGAGCAGGGTGTTTCTCTTTCAGGTGGACAAAAGCAGAGAATTGCTATTGCAAGAGGATTTCTAAAGGACTCTGATATTTTAATATTGGATGATGCTATGAGTGCGGTTGATGGAAGAACTGAAAAAAATATTATCAATAATATAAAAAAGACTAGACTAGGAAAGACCATGATTATTTCAAGCCATAGAATAAGTCAAATTATGGACCTTGATGAGATAATAGTATTAGATAAGGGTAAAATAGTAGAAAGAGGTAGCCATGATCAATTAATTAAAAAGGGAAAGTGGTACGCTAAACAGTATGAAAATCAGTTAGCAAGGAGTCAATTTGATGAAGAATAATATAAGAAATCAACCAGTAACAGAAAAATTAAAACAATATGCAAAGAATGAAAAAAGATCCCTATCAAGTGGGTTTTTACTTTCCATAGTTCGTACAGGTATGGAAATTATAGGCCCTTTAATTATTGGCTTTATATTGAACAATTATATAAAAGTGGATTTACAAAAGGCAGATTTTATATCTATTATAAAATTACTTGGTATTTACTTGATAGTTTATCTCCTTAGTGGCTTGTTTAGTAATTTGGCACTGATATCCTTTGAAAAAGCAGCAAATCAAATTGCATTTAGTGTCCAAAAAGATGTTTATGAACATGTAACAAAACTTCCTGTATCCTATTTTGATAACTTACCTGCAGGAAGTATTGTATCTAGAATCACAAATGATACAAATAAGTTAAAGATGATGTTTCAATTAGTTTTAGCTGATATGACAACTTCAACTATTATGATTATTGGTATCTATGGGATGGTTCTTGTAACAAATTTCCCTATAGGAATAATGTTGTTAATACTTGTTCCTATAATATATATTATATTTAAAGATTTAAGGTATAAAACTAGAAAATATACGACTCTCAATCGAAACTATATAAGTGATATAAATTCAAATATCAACGAAAACATACAAAACATGGAGATAATTCAGTCCTTTAATAAAGAAGATTATATAAAGGATGAATTCGATAATATCAATGAAAAAATATTTAAAACCAATTTAGAAATAACTAAAGTTAGAAGCTATGGAGGTTATAGGGCAATTGATATCGTTGGTTATCTTGGAACAGTTATAGTTCTTTTATACTTTGGAGTCGGAAAGATAACAGGATCTTATGCAGTTACTATTGGTAGTATGTATATAGCAATAGATTATGTATCTAAGATATTTGATAATACAAAAACTGTTGTAACAAGATTTGGAGAATTGGAGCAATCATATGCTTCTGCCACACATATATTCGATTTATTAGAGTTGGAACCAATGGAGGAATTACAGGGAGAACTTACAGATATCAAAGGTGATGTGAAATTTGAAGATCTTTATTTTGCCTATAAAGAGGATGACGTTTTGAAAAACATAAATTTCCAAGTGAAAAGCGGAGAAACTATCGCATTAGTTGGCTCAACCGGTAGCGGAAAAAGTACTATAATAAACTTAATTTTGAATTTTTATAGTCCCAGACTTGGAAATATATATATAGATGGTAAAAACATAAAAGATATTAATAGAAATTTACTAAGGGACCAGATGGCAGTAGTCCTTCAGGATGCCTTTCTTTTTGAAACTGATATAAAGGATAATATTAGACTGAATAATATTAGTTATACAGATGAAGATGTGGAAAGAGCTCTTATAGATGTGGGTGGCCAAGCGCTTGTAAAGAGAGGAATCAATCAAGAAATATTTGAAAAAGGAAATAATCTGAGTCAAGGGGAAAAACAATTAACTTCCTTTGCAAGGGCATATATTAGAAATCCCAAAATATTAATTTTAGACGAGGCTACATCAAATATTGATACTGAAACGGAAAAAGTAATTCAAAAGGGTGTCCAGAAATTAAAAGAGGATCGTACAACCTTTATAATCGCCCACAGACTTTCTACTATAAAAGATGTGGATAAAATTATTGTTCTTCATAAGGGTAAGATAATTGAAAGAGGTAATCATGAATCTTTAATGGTTAAAGATGGTTTTTATAAAAATATGTATGATGAACAGATGAGAAACCAGTAAAATAGCATCTCATATGGGAATTGTTGTTTGGAAACTAGTTACGAATGACAGACTCTAATATAGTGATTTTTGTCGTTTTTGATAAAATATTATAGGCTAATTAGCTTATAATAAAAAACTTATCAAAAATATAAAAATATATAAAAGTAAAGAAGGAAAGATGAGAAAAAAGGAGAATAAGATAATAAGTAAGTATTATATACTAGAAACACTGGCCAAAAGTCCCGTATTTTCATAAGTGGGGCTAGTCCAAAAACACTAATTAGACAAACCACTATTTTGAGAAGAGGGATCCTATGGGGACAACAATTGTAACTGTTACACTTATATTAGGAATGACTTTATTTTCTCAATTTATAGCTATTTTCCTACAATACAAAATGAATAAAGATTATAAGGAACTGGGCTATTGGTTAGTAGGATCTGGCATAATGACTTTAGCTTTTATTCTTATGCCTCTAGTAACTGTAAAAAACCTAAAGTATATAGCTATGATTGCAAATCCACTTTTGATTTTAGGTCATATATTTTTTTATCTAGGTATTAAGCGGTTTCTTAATGCAAAATCAAATAAATGGATACAGATTTCAATTTTCTTTATCTTTAATTTACTATATTATTACTAAATGTTAATACATAATAATCTTTCTGTACGTACTGTTCTTATAAGTGGAATTATAGCTATTATTTCATTTTTGATAGTTTACCAACTTTTATGCAAAAAAGATAAACTATTATCCAATACTACTAATTATATAAGTCTTATTTTCTTTGTTTATGGATCTACCTATATATTTCGTATTTTTTTCATAATTATATCGGATCCCAAGATGACATATGTTGACCAAGGTAATGCCATTGTATATATAATTGTTTTTTCTATTATAATAAGTAATTTATGGACATTTGGATTGATAGCTTTGATCAATCAGAAATTAAACAAAGAAAACAAGGTAAAAAAAGAAAAATTAGAGTTGATTTTCAATACTAATATAGATGCACAATTAATAACTCGATTAGAAGATGGTTTTATAATTAATGTAAATGACGAATTTTCCATATTAAGTGGTTATTCTAAAGATGAAGTTATAGGGAAATCTATAGAGCAGATTAGTTTTTGGGATAATTATGAGGATCGAAATTATTTTATAAAAGATTTAAAAGATAAAGGAATTTGTAAAAATAGGGAATTTGTTTTTCAACGGAAAAATACTAGTAAATTTCCTAGTATAATTTCAGCGAGGATTATTAAAATAGGTTCAGAAAACCATATTATTTCTGTTGTTCGTGATATAACGGAAGAGAAATTAGTAGAGACAAAAATGAAAAAATTGATTGAACAACTTGAAATAGAGAAAAAGACTGCTCAGCTCAATGCTATTACCGATAGTCTGACTGGCCTATATAATAGAGGGTATTTTGATAACACTCTTAGGGTCGAATTTTTTAGACTCATGCGCTCAGGTGGCAAATTATCTTTAATTATGTTAGATATTGATCATTTTAAAAAATTTAATGACACTTACGGACATTTAGCTGGAGATAGATGTATACAAATGATTTGCAGTATGCTTAAAAATAGTATTATAAAGAGAGCACCTGATATTGCTGCACGATATGGTGGAGAGGAATTTATTCTTATATTGCCTGAAACAGATGAAAATGGAGCTAAAATCTTAGGTGAGAGAATTCGAAAAGGAGTTGAAGACCTTGCTATCCCACACAAAGCATCGGAAACTGCTAAATTTGTTACAGTAAGTGTAGGAGTTGTTACTGTTTATCCATCTCAACTAGAGTCACCTGAGCAAGTTATAAAGTTAGTTGATCAAGCTTTATATAGTGCTAAAGGAGGTGGGCGTAACCGTTGTGTTTTTGAATCTAATATTAAATAAATACAGTCTTTAGTTTTATTAACAGGAGGTACTACCGTATGAAAAAATTAAATAAGTCAGCTCGAAGTATAAAAACAGAAATTATTGCAATGTTAGCTATTATGTTAATTTTAGCAGTTGGATTAACTAGTTTGTTTTCTTATATATCAACTAGTAAAAAACTAGAAGAAGCAGTATTTGAACAGACAAACAATGTTTTATTAGAAAACTCTAAATCTATAGATATATATTTAGATCAAGTTATTAAAAATGTTGATTCATTTACTAAAAATACTAATGTTATTACTTATTTTTCACAAGAGAGTAGTCATGACAATATGCGAATCGACTTTAAAAATTATATGGATGCACATGAAGATTTGTTAGCAATGTATTTAGCAACTCCACAAACTAACAGAGAAAATACAAATGTAGTAATCCATCCATATTCAGATTTAACAGGATTTGACCCTACAGAAAGAGTTTGGTACAAAGCATCTTTAGAAAAGATGGCCACTATTGTTTCCGAGCCTTACATTGATGAAGTAACAGGAGGAGCGGTTATTACTGTATCTTCTCCAATAAAGGATACTAATAATGAATTTATTGGTATTTTAGGAATGGATATAACTTTAGATTTTTTAGCAGAACGGGTTAATGAAACAAATCTTTGGGGAAAAGCTCCCTTTATTTTGGATGGGCAAGGCATTAATTTAACTAGTCCTAATATTGATGAGCGAGGTCAAGAGACTGATGTTTCAGGACTTAAAGAAGCCTTGTTGGAAGAAGGAAAAAATAGTTTTGCATATGATAAATATACAGCTATCTGGCAATCTGTGCCTAATACAGATTGGAAGATGGTAGGGATTGTACCTGAAAGAGAAATTACTGGAAAGACCTTAGATGTTTTTAAACAAACAATGTTAGGATTTGTTGGAATTTTATTTATTCTTATGATTATAGGATTAATATATGGAAATCGTTTTGTAAAGCCTTTAAAACAATTGGTTGTAGACTTAGAAGTTATAGGAAATGGAGATTTTTCTATTCAATCTCAAATTAAATCAAACAATGAAATAGGAACAGTTGTATCAAGTTTAAATAAAACTATAGAATCAATAAAAAACTTAATCATAGGAAATCAAAGAGTATCAAATGAAGTCTTAGATGCTTCTACAAATTTAACTGCTATTACAAAAGATGCAAATGTTTCCTATAATGAAATTGTTAATGTTGTGGAAAACATATCCATTGGTTCTGTAGAACAAGCTAAAGAAATTAATGAAAGTGTGAATTTAATTAAAAAATTAGAGGATTCATTTACTCAATTAACAGATAGTTCCAATGAAGTATTAGAAGATATTACAAGAATTAATAGAATAAAAAATGATGGAATGAAGGTTATTAACAATTTAGAATTATCAACAGATACAAATAATAAAATACTAGAACAAACAAGTAAGTCTCTTAAAATTCTTAATGGAAGAATTAACGATATTGGCTTAATGTTAAATACAATTTCAGAAATTGCTGATCAAACAGAGTTACTAGCACTAAATGCAGCTATTGAAGCAGCTAGAGCAGGAGAAACAGGAAGGGGCTTTGCAGTAGTAGCAGATGAGGTTAGAAATTTAGCAGAAACATCTAAGCTATCTACTGGAAAAATTGAGGGAATAATTAAAAGTGTCTATGATGAGAGTAATCAAACAGATCTTTTAATGGAGAATGCCAAGGAAAAGACATTAGAGCAAACTCAGGCAGTTGCCAATACCTCAGCTTTGTTTGGGAATATTGTAGATAATATAGTATCTATTTCAAGACAAGTTGAAAATACTGGAGAATTTATAAATAAAATGGATTCTGAAAAAGAAGAAATTGTTAATTTAATTCAAAATATTTCTGCTATTTCAGAGGAAACAGCATCTTCTTCAGAAGAAGTATCTTCGGCTACACAAGAACAATTGGAAGCTATAGAAGAAATAGCTAAAACAGCAGAGCACTTAAGTGACTTGGTTGAAAATTTAAATAAAGAATTAACTCGTTTTGTTATTTAATAAGTTTGCATATTTTAAATATTCATTGAAACAATTGAATTAATTTTATATAATTAAAATATACCAATAAAATTGTCTATGGTTTATTGAATAAAACATAGGGGTGATTATAATAGATACTATAAAAACTGAAGATGCGATAGGTATGATTTTAGCACACGACATAACTGAAATAATACCAGGCAAATTTAAGGGCATTGCTTTTAAAAAAGGTCATATTATAAAAGAAGAAGATATAGAAAAGCTTTTAAGAATAGGGGAAGAAAATGTTTATGTTTTTAGTCTAGGTGAAGATGAGCTTCATGAAAATGATGCAGCCATAAGACTCGGTAATATATTTGCTGGACCTGGAGTATGTTTTTCGGAACCAGGAGAAGGAAAAATAAACATAAAGCCTGAATATAGAGGTCTTTTGAAAATCAATAGAGAATTACTAGATGAGGTCAATGATGTTGGTGATATATGTCTGGCCACTATACATGAAAATATGAAAGTGGAAAAAGATGAATTACTAGCAGGTTGTAGGATTATTCCTTTAACAATAAAAAAAGAAAAGATTGATGAAATAGAAAAAATGGCAAAAAACAAAAGACCCATGTTTCAAATCAAGCCTTTTTTAGACTTTAAAATTGCATTAATAGTTACGGGTTCAGAGGTTTATAAGGGAAGAATTGAAGATAAATTTGGACCAGTCATAGAAAGAAAAGTGAAAGCATTTGGTTCAGAGATTTTTCATAAAACTATAGTTGAAGATGATATAGACATAATAAAAAACGCTGTATTAGATGCTAAGGAAATGGGCGCAGAGATGATTATAGTTACTGGAGGAATGTCTGTAGATCCAGATGATAAAACTCCTGGGGCTATTAAGGCAACTAAGGCAGATATTATAACTTATGGCACTCCAATTTTACCAGGCGCTATGTTATTATTTGCATATCTAGATGATATACCTGTGTTTGGTTTACCTGGATGTGTAATGTTTGCACATACTACAGCCTTTGATCTTCTACTTCCTAGGGTCTTTGCAGGAGAAAAGATTGTTAGAAAAGATATTACTAGAATGGGATATGGTGGACAATGTTTGACATGTAAAGTATGTACATTTCCTGACTGTCATTTTGGAAAACATTAATTAAAGGAGAGAAGTGAATGCTAACAAACATAACTATAAACAAGGCACAGAAAATACTTTTAGAGGAAAAAATAAATACTCAATTAATAGAAGTGGATATTTTAAATAGTTTAGACCATGTTTTAGCTGAAGATATTATATCTAATATAAATATACCACCTTTTAATCGCTCACCTCTTGATGGATATGCATATAGATCGGAAGACACACTAAAGGCAAAGAAGGACTCTCCTGTTGTTTTGGAAGTCATTGACAATATACAAGCAGGTTATGTAAGCAATAAAAAAATCGGAAAAGGACAAGCGATACGCATAATGACAGGAGCAAAAATTCCAGATGGTGCTGATCTTGTTATTAGATATGAAGATACAGAATTTACAGGTAATCAAGTTAAAATATTTAAAAGTTTAAAATCTGATTCTAATATTGTAAAAATGGGTGAAGATATTAAATTTGGAGAATTAATATTAAAAAGAGGAATAACAATAGGTCCTGCCGAAGTAGGTTTATTAGCTTCTCTTGGGAAAAGTCATGTAAAAGTATATTCTAAACCCAGGATAGCGGTCTTAGCTACAGGTGATGAACTTATAGGTATTTCTGATGAATTAAAAGAAGGAAAAATAAGAAATAGTAATTCTTATTTTATAGCTGCACAAATAAAAAAATTAGGTGCAGAACCTGTAATATTAGGAAGGGTTAAGGATAACTTAGACCACACAAGCAAGGAAATAGCATCTGCTTTAAAATGGGCTGACATGGTAATTACAACTGGAGGAGCATCTGTAGGAGATGCAGATATAATTAAAGAAGCCTTTAAAGAAGCAGGAGTTAATATATTATTTTGGCAAGTACGAATGAAACCTGGAAGCCCAATAGTTGCAGCCAAGTACGAAAATAAATTTGTATTTGGACTGTCTGGTAATCCAGCTGCAGCATATATTACATTTGAACAATTTGTAAGACCTATAATATTAAGGCTGATGGGAAAAATAAAAACTAATCTTATGAAAGTAAAATCTACTTTAGAAAATGACTTTACTAAGAGTATTTCACAAAATAGATATGTAAGAGCTTTTACTTATAAAAAAGATGGTAAATACTATACAAGGTTAGCTAGTAGGCATAGTTCAGGAATATTATCTAGTATGTGTGGAAAAAATTCTTTGCTACTTATAGACGGTACAGGGTCTTATAAGGCTGGCGATCAAGTAGAAGTTGAGTTAATAAATCATTTGGAGGTTGAAGAATGATACCTGTATTTTCAATCGTTAGTAGCAAATCTAATGTAGGTAAAACTACAGTTTTATGTAAAATTATTAAAGAATTAAAATCTAGAGGATATAGAGTTGGAACTATAAAGCATGATGTCCACGACTTTGAAATAGATCATCCTGGTAAAGATACTTGGTTGCATGCTGAGGCAGGTGCAGATATAGTTGCAATATCTTCTTCTAAAAAAATGGCACTAATTGAAAAGGTAGAAAAAGAGTATAGCTTAGATCAAGTAATAGCTAAAATAAAAAATGTAGATATAATAATAACTGAAGGATATAAATCTGGAAACACACAAAAAATCGAGGTTTTTAGAGAGGAATTATCTACAGATATAGTCTCTAAAAAAGAAGAGTTG
>CAYLXY010000046.1:0-9952 GCA_964387405.1 uncultured Clostridiaceae bacterium | reverse complement strand
CTATTACATATTAAATCTACAAATCCATCTAAATCATCTATATATTTATCTTGAAAATCTTCCGCATATTTTATCTTCATTTTATCTTCAATTTCCACTTCATTATGAAGGACATGTTCTAAGTTGCAAGAAAAATAAAACACCCTATAGGGGACAGTTTTATACACTTTATTTGTAGATAATAACAAATTTAATAAGTTCTTCTTCTTATTATTTCTTTTTATTACTGTTTCAATATTTTTTGCATATATACCATCATCTTTATAAATAAACTTATCAAGGGATTCATCTTGATAGATATTGTTTTCCGAAATAAATACAGCATCCATATCGACTAAATGTATGACTTCTAAATAATCCCTGGCCCTAAACTTCCTCTTGCCACCGTCTTTAATTATATCTGTAATTTTACTTTTAATATTTGTACTATTAACATCTTTATCTGAAGTGATATCTCCCCCTACTACTTCAAATATTATTTGATTGTCATCTTGTATAAATTCTGTTAATAATAATTCTAAACTTTCTTGGTCTGTAATTCCTTCAACTATAAATAAGACTACTTTTTTTCTAGCCAAAATTTATTCACCGGCCTTTCTAAAAGCCCTAGCTATTTTAGCTGAATTAGTTTTATCATATATAACCTCATCCTGCCCTCCTAAGATTAAATCTCTATAATACATATCCCTTAAGTTATTATTAGTTTTTATATTTTTTAATTTAATGTATCTATTGTTTGTATTTGTTGTTGTAAATACTAAATTATTTTTATTTAATACTTCGAGGGGTCTTAAATTATGTGATGTGAAAATTAACTGCCCTTTTCCCCTTTGCTCAAGTATTTCGAGTATCTCCCCTAATAAATATTCAAATATTCCTGAATCTAATTCATCAACTAATACTGTCATTGATTTATAATTAAACATAGCTATTAATAGATGCAGAACTGCTACTATCTTTTTTATACCATCTGACTCATATCTTATTGGAATCTCTGCATCTTCTCTACACGATAAAAGTTCTACTAATACTTCTTCTTCCCCTGATTTAGAAATTTGTACTTTCAACTCTTTTAACTTTATTCTTAATTCTGGTATTATCTCACTTATTACTTTATTAGATGATCTAAGACTAGTTTTTATTTCATTTACTGCTTCCCTTGGTAGATAGGTAGCTTCATTAAGTCCTATAGGCATAACTCCCATGGAAATATATTCATTATTGCTATAATTTTTAAAATTCATTGGCAGTAAAATATTAGCATCACTTAAAGCTAATTTTTTATTATCTATAATAAATAAATTTGAAAGTGCATAATGGTTTAATATACCTAAAATCTCATACTCTCTACCTATTTTCTCAGAATGTTCACTTATTAATTTAAGTAATTCCTCCGAAAAAATTAAACTTTCATGATTTTTAAATTTCATTTTTTTATTAACTATAAAATCATTATTATCATCATATAAACTCAACAATTCTTCGTTTCTATACTTTGGAAATATATTATTTTTATTATATGTATTCCTAATTAGCCCCTTTACTCTATCCCAATTCTCATCCTCATAAACCTTATACCAATAATCTATTGACTCTTCCTTTATGAATGTAGTTTCATTATCTATAGAAAGTACTATTTTATATCTTACCTTATATCTTTTGTTATCCTTTTTTATATAAAGCAATATATTTATCTCTGATTCATCTTTTGCATACATAATATATTCCTTAATATCTGAAGGTAATGGTTTTCCAGAAAAAATATCCTTAACAATTCTTACAGCACTAATAATTGAAGTTTTACCAGAACCATTTTGGCCATAAATACCCAAAACATCTCCTATTCCATTTTCTATATTTGAAATATCAGCCATCTTTACTGTACCATTTGATATGTTTTTATAATTTTTAAGATTAACTTCTAAAATTCTAACTAGATTATCATCAAAATTATACATAATATCTCCCCTCCCTAATTACATTATAATACTCTTATAGTCTATGTACAAGCTTAACATTGAGTTTCGATACATTTTGTATCGTTAACAGTATATACATAATATGTTTTAAATATTCCTAACATTTCCTATCCTTTATTTCTTAACAGATTCATATTTTAAACACATAAAAGCCCTAATTCAAATTAAATCGAACCAAGGTTTTTATGCGTTTATTTGGTGTTTTTAAATTTTTAGTACTGTTATAATACTAATTATTTCTAGACAATTAATTTGCTCAACATATTTATTTTATTTTGATAATTTTCCAAATGTTTTTTAACTCTAGACTATTGTATTTCTTACTTATTTTTTCTATTTTCGTATAATCTATTATGTTTTTGGAATTATTAAACTGTATTAACATCATCATCCATTATTATATTTTTCAATTTATCTTCAAATTTACTAACTATCCCTGTCACTAATGCATTCCCCATCATAAAATATCTTTGTCGGCCAGTCATGCCAGTATTAGTCCAGTTAGGTGGAAACATTTGCAGTAATTCTGCTTCAATTTCTGTTATCTTTCGATTTTCATCTAAATATTTATCATACACAATATGAGAAGATCTATTTACTGAGCTCTCGCTTGTTAACATAGTTCTACTGGGTAAATCTAAAGAATCTGGAAAAGACATTGACCCCTCAGAGTAAAAATATTCTGTTCCATCAGGCCTTTTTCTAGGAATTCGTTTTGATCCTTTTAGATATTTCCATTTTTCTAAGGATTCACCTGATATCACATACTCGCTTAAATCTGTTTCTTGATATTTTTTGGCATTTTCTATTACTTCACCTAATGTAAATAAACTCTTATCGGATTTTTCTATTACATCACAATTTATAACTTTACCATTCACAAATAATCCAGTAGTTAAAAATTTACCGCCTTTATAATTATCAGAGATATCCACTGCATCTTTAAAAATTTCTATAGATTTTTCTTCAATTACTATACTTTCTGACTCAATTGGGAATATATCGTTAAAAAATCCATCTTCTTTTAAATAAATTTCTTTATCTGCTAATTTAATAATTTTCTGTGCATATTTGGTATCTTTTAGTGTAGCAAATATAAAAATTCTTCTCCTTCTTTGAGGCATACCATATTCACCAGCATTAATCATTCTCCATTGGACAATATAACCTAGATCTTCTAAGGTTTTTAGCATAACTGCAAAGTCCCTACCCCTTTGATTTGCTGGAGATTTTAGTAATCTATCTACATTTTCAAGAATCATAAATGGTGGTCTTTTTTCATATAAGACATCTACTATATCCCACCACAAGACACCTTTTTTACCTTGTATACCCATTTCATTGGATAAAGTTCTTGCAACAGAATAATCCTGACAAGGGAATCCACCAACTAATAAAGTATGATCTGGTATTTCTTTTTTATTTACCTTGTTAATATCTAAATTGCTATGATTAGCTTTTCCAAATCTATTTATATAACATTCATAGGCTGGCTGTGCTTTTGTAGATGGTTCCCATTGATTAGCCCAAACAAAATTCCAATCACCCTTTTCAATTGCTAGTCCAGTTTTTTTATCAAAATCTTTTATATGATTTAAACCAACTCTAAAACCGCCAACACCTGCGAATAATTCCACAACATCTAATATCATTAATATATCCCTCCGTTTGATACTTCTATTTTAACTTACATTCTATAAAAGATCAAACTTTATTTTAATTTATCTTCAATTTGTTTTAATACATAATCATTATTTAACCAAAAACTTTGTTTTGTCATTCGATTTCCATTTGGTAATATATCAGTATCTCGTTCTAATTCACCATTCCCATATTTTATTCCATTTATTAAATATGCAGCTTTTTGTGCATGTGGTCTTACATGTAATATATTGGTGTTCCCCTTCTTAGGTAAGTTATTTCTTATAGGAGAATTTTCATCTTTTATAGTAAGTTGAATTCCTTTTTTAAATACATCTCTAGCTTTTTCCCACTCTTCCTTTAAATCACCATCTATATCGCTCATAGGCATATTCCAAAATTTCGAACCTATTAAGTAATAATTATCATCTTTCTTTTTATATATTACAAACAAAAATTTTGTTTCATTAAAGTATTGATAAATATCCGAGTCCTCCCATTGTTTATAAATTAAATCCATTATTTTAAAATAAAGAAAGGACATAGATTCAACAATTTTATTACTTTCTTCTACACGCAATGATCTTACTAAAATATTTGATTTTTCAAATTCTTCTGCATTTTTTGTTTTAACCCCTAAAATTTCAAAAGCTAAGCGACTGTATTTATTCTTACCTTTAGGGTTCTCTATTCCAAAGAACTCTTTAAATAATTGTGTATCCTTTTTATTTTTGTGTTTATTAATCTTATCTAATACATATTTTTCAAAACTGGATACTTCCTTATCTTTTATTATTTTATCGTATTTTTGAGAGTCTTTTAATATATAGTTTCTTAAAACATAAGTCATGTAGGATGTTTTTAGGGAAAATGCCCTAGGTTTAGCTGGAATATCTGAATAAGGTTGGTTTGTTCTAGCTTTAGAATCAGAGGACTTGGTCGCTGCTCCCAAATATAATGTATCTCCTTCAGACAATTCATGAGCCTTACCATCTAAAATTTTTTTACGAATAGTATAGAAATCATTTTCTATTATTCTTAAATCTTCCCCTCTGGGAGTAAACATATATACAAAATTAATTAAATAATCTAATCGGTTTTCTATAAGTGGCTCCCATAAATAGTATACTAATAGAATATTTTCTAATTTATCCCAAGCATTGCTATTATAAAAATCCATATTTACTATTTTTATATAGTTAATCATTGAAATAATTAATCTTTCCTTTGCAGATATAGATCCATTTTTATTAATCTTATAGGGTGTAACTTTTAATTCTACTCCTGCTTCAGGAAAATCTGCTCTTGATATATTATCCGCTCTATAATGAAAATATCTTTCTTCAATAATTTCTCCTAAGCCACCTTTATGACTTTTATTTTCATAAGAATCTTTATACTCTTCTTCTGTAACCTCTCTTACCATTTGATTCAAAAAATAATCATCTTTATCACAAACATACCTAAATGTTTTCCCTTTTAATTCTTTAGCATACTCGTAAATAGATTTTTTATCTTTTGGATTATAATCCCTCATACTAAGGTCTTCCACCCCTCACCGAAATATTATTATATTGACTTCACATATTGAGAAAGCCTAGGTCCTAATAACTTTGTTTAATTTCTATTTCATTATAAAGCTTATGTGCTAGGCTAGTCCCAATATTTATAATGTTTTAACTCTACGCTTTCATTATAGAGTTGATAATATTATTCATATTATCAACTAAACCTTCCCAAGAAAAAGATTTTATTTTATCTTCCATCTCTATGTGACATTTTTTATTTTTTCTTACTTTTTCAATTTGAGCTAATATAGCTTCTTTTAAGTTTTCTTTAAATTCTGGTAGATCTTCTTTAACGGGTTTATCAGTATCATATATTCTAGGAAGGGGAATATATTTAATTACGCCAGACTCTTTTATTCCCTCTCCTAAAAGTGTCATTAAGGCTTCTATTTCTGTAGTTACTACATACAGCTCACAAGCTAGACTCTCTATAGCTATAAGCCCTAAGCCTTCATAGTAAGAAGGCATAAGAAATATATCCTTTTTTCTTAATTCATCCCCTAATTCTATTTGATCTTTTACATTATATAGTCTTATACTACTATCATCTTTAATATAAGCTTCTATTTTCTTTTTATTTTCTTTATCAGGATTTCCTATAATATCTAATGTTACATCTTTTAATTCTAATGATTTGTAAACTTCTATAAGTTCATATATTCCCTTAGATGGATCAATTTTGGCACAAAAGACTAGCCTAATTTTATCAGAACACTTTTTTTCTTTTGGAAAATAGAAAATGTCTTGATTAAAGCCTCCACCTACTGCAATTATCTTATCTTTATCTATACCATATATATCTACTATTTCATCTTTTTGCTGGTGGGAAGCTGAAAATATATAGTCTAGTTTATGTATTTTAGTTACATATTTGTCTTTAAGTAGGGGATTCATTTTAGCTTGTCTTAAATCTGTATTGTGACAGATGCCAATAATTTTTGTATGTGGAAATACTTCCCTAACTAAGGAAGTCAAAATCCAGAGATGGTGTGCGAATATGATATCTGGTTGGAAATCTTCTTTTGTTTCTATTAATCTTTTTTTAAAAGCTTCTTTCCAAATATTTATCATTTCTTCCGTCATAGATGAATATAGAGTGTTGTCATAAGGCATAACATCACTCATTCCAACTATAGGAAATTGCAGTTCTTTAGTTTTAAAAGTTACAGGATATTGGTCTTTGCTCTCTAGAACATCCCAATGATATTCATCTTGCTGCCCAAAAATAGCTTTTTGTTTATGCTTGTATTTTTTAAAACCTTCTATCATACTGGAATAATATACTCCAGAGCCTGTCCTTGTTGGTAATTGTGCTAAAACATGTAATATCTTCATGTTTTCCTCCCCTTATTCTAATTTAAAAAACATATTATACACCTTTTGCAATATGATATATCATGGTACATTATAATACAAATATCCAATTAAATCATCCAAGTTAGCCATAAATAAAATCTTAATAATACTAAAACAATAGTATTTTAAAACAAAAAAGTCCTCAACTCTTTTAGTAGACCAAGAAAGTGATTGTATTATCTATATTACAATACAAAACCTTGTAACAGCTATTCTTAGCTATTGCAAGGTTTTTATATGATTGATATTAAAAATGCCCTCCTCTGATTTGTTGTTTTTTCTAATTGTTGCCAGATGAGAGCATTTATTTTCATAAAATCACAAAGATTTTACACTAATAAAATCTATTTTTAAGTTTATTTATATCCTATTATGGCTGCCCCTATAGCTCCAATAAATTGAGATTCATCAGAAGATATAACTTCTACTCCAAGTTTGTTACTAAGAAGTTTACCAAGTTTTCTATTTCTAGAAACTCCACCGGAAAAAAACACAGTATCTTCTGCACCTATTCTACCAACTAAAGAATAAGTTTTATTGCATACAGAATGTAAAAGTCCAGATGCAATAGCCCCCTTAGAAGCCCCTTCTGCCATTAGGCTTACAACTTCGGATTCTGCAAATACCGTGCACATACTGTTTATATTAGCTGGCTCTATTTCATTTGCTAACTGGGAAAGATCCCCAACATCTACCTCCAAGGCATTTGCCATTACCTGTAGAAACCTACCTGTTCCAGCTGCACATTTATCATTCATAAGAAAATCAATAACAGCACCCTTATTATTTAACTTAATAACTTTACTGTCTTGCCCTCCGATATCTATAACTGTTCTAATGTTTGGATTTATATGGTGGGCTCCTCTTCCGTGGCATGTAATTTCTGTAACTTTTTTGTCTATAAAGGAAAGTGACACCCTTCCATAACCGGTTCCCACTATTGTACTAATATCATTTTTAGTAATATTAAGCTTTCCCATTATATCTTTTAGAAGTTGCTCGCCAGATTCTCTTGGACTCCATCCTGTAGGTAGAAGTGCTGTTTCAACAATTTTTTCACCATTGTAGGCTGCAGCTTTTGCTGCCACCGAGCCAACATCTATTCCAATACTAATCACCAAATCACTTCCTTGCAATATATATTTCTTCTTAGGCAGTAACTGTAGTTCCCATAGTTTCTAAAAAGGCTTCTACTCTAACTTTAATTTGACCTACATCAGAATCAGAATAATCTGTTTCTATTTGTATAAATGGAAGCCCTAGCTCATCCTTAACAAAATTACGCACCATATAAGACTCTATATTATATGTGTGACAAGCTTGCCAAGTAAGATCAACTACACCATCTACTTCATATTCATCTGCTAGTCTTTTAATTAGATCTAATCTTCCATTGTTATTTGTCATACAAGAACATGGTGTGGATAAATATTTTTCTGCAAGGGCAGTAATTGGATCTTTATTTTCATCTACAAATACATCTAAACCTTTATAGCCTGTACAATTTTCTAAAGCTACAACGCTTGCCCCAGATTCTTCTAAAACCTTTAACACCTTTTCCGATCCACTTCCTATAGGACATCCTGTTAATAAAATACGTGGGGCATTTTCATCGAAGGCATAAATACCTTTTTCTATTTGCTCTTCAGTTTCAGCAATTAATCTTTCTATAAGCTCTATGCCTGCTTCCTTGTCTACATTGAATCCTTTTAACCACTGTGCTAGCATCATATCCATACCTGTTAATGGAGCAGGTTTATGAGCATTTAGCTTATGCAGTCTTTTCATTGCATCTCTTTCTCTATTCATTAATTTAATAGCATCTTTAAGTTTTTCGTCTGTAATTTCTAATTCAAACTTTTCCTCTAAAAAATTTTTAAATTTAACCATTTCATTTTTCCACATCTCCAAAGAATCTTCACCCTCAGCTGTTTGTGGCAAATTCATAATATGCATAGGTTTTATTTTACCCATTAGCTCGTACATTTTCTTTTTACCATCACATGTAGTTTCTGCTAATAATACGTCTGACAAATAGAAATAAGGACATTTATCTGTAATAGCAAAACCATAGCTAGACTTAATAAGCGGACATAAATTTCTTGGTAATTCCTTTTCTGCATGTTCTATAGGCTCTTGGGTTGTCCCACATAATGTAACAGAAATTGCATCTGCAGCTAAAGCGATTTCCTGAGGCGAAAATACACAATACATTCCTACTACTTTTTTTCCTGCTTCATGAGCTTCCTTAATTTTAACAGAGTTTACACCTCTCAGTGCTTCTACTTCTTCCATAACTCTTGGTCTCATTTTTAAATCCTCCTATACTTTTTCAATTTAATAATCTTAACTAGATTCTACCTCTATAAAAAAAAGATTGCCAATTGAAAATGTTGATATGAACCAACTGACATATTGTTCTTATCTATATAAAAAAATCAAAAAACCACCATTATTGGTGACTTTCGATTTTATATATTTAAAAATTGTAATACTATAAAACTGGCTTTTCACAAAATCAGTTTTAATAAGTATTGACTATAGTATTTATACAATCTATTGTATATTCTATTTCTTCTAAAGTAGTAAAATGACTTAAAGAAAATCTTACTGTCCCTTCTAAAAAAGTGCCTAAAGTTTTATGAGCCGATGGCGCACAATGTAAACCACTTCTAGTCATAATACTATATTTTTCACCTAGTTCGTAGGCAATAAGACCATTATCATTATTAATAAAATCAATGGATAATACTCCAGTTCTACCATCAGATGTTCTTTTACCAATGAGTCTGATTTTTTTCATATTAAGTAAACCTTCTAAAAATTTATCAAGAAGATAAATTTCTTTTTCCCTAATATTTTTTACACCATAATCTAATAAATACTTTAATGATGCATTTAATCCGTAAATGCCCGGAATATTTAAAGTTCCCGATTCAAACTTATCAGGCATATAATCCGGTTGTTTTTCAGTATCAGAAAAACTTCCAGTACCACCTTCAATTAAAGTGTTCATTTCATTAGCAATTCTATCATTAACTATAAATCCTCCTATACCTTGAGGGCCTAATAAACTTTTATGCCCTGTAAAACCTATAGCATCCACATTTAATTTTTGAAAATCAACATCTAAAAATCCTGCTGTTTGAGCACTGTCTATTATAAAAAATATATTATCTTTTTTACATATTTCTCCTATCTTTTCCAAATCTAAAATAGTGCCACACACATTTGAAGCATGGGTCATTATTATAGCTTTAGTATTTGCTTTAATTGAATCTATTACATCTTCAATATCTAATTCTCCTAGTTTATTGCATTGAACCATAGTATATTCAACTTTGTTTTCAAGTGAATTTAAAGGTCTCATAACTGCATTGTGTTCCATTGATGATACTATAACATGGT
>CAYLXY010000045.1:0-10026 GCA_964387405.1 uncultured Clostridiaceae bacterium | reverse complement strand
CAATAAGTAAGATAATGTTAACAAACTTTCGCTAAGATGAACGTTTTCTACTACAATACCCTCTGGTACATCTAAGTCAGTAGGTGCAAAGTTCCAAATGCCTTTAATATTCTTTTTATTGGTAAATTTATCCACTATATCTTGTGCAAATTCTTTTGGTGTACAAATAATAGCCATATTTACATTGTTTTCTGAAATAAATTCACATAAGTTATCCATATCAAGAACTGGAATATCTCTAATTTTCATACCGATTAATTTTGGGTTAACATCAAATAAAGCCAACACCTCAAAACCTGATTTTTCGAAAGTAGTATAATTAGCAATAGCTTGTCCTAAATTACCAGCTCCTATAACAACTATATTATAACTTTTATCCAAACCAAGTATTTTCCCAATTTCATTATATAATTCTTCAACATTATAACCATATCCTTGTTGGCCAAAACCGCCAAAACAATTTAAGTCTTGCCGAATTTGCGATGCAGTAAAACCAATTAATCTACTTAATTCTCTAGAGGAAATTCTATAAACTTCTTTATCTAGTAGCTCTGCTAAATATCTGTGATATTTTGGTAATCTTCTAATCACAGCCATTGAAATATTTGAATAATTTTTATTGCTCATCTATTATTGCCTCCTTAGTTATAAAATTTAGATTATTTTAGGTATAACCTATTTAAATAGCTAGCTTTATCAAATCATCAACTATTTAATAACTTACCCTATTATGATATTTAACAAACAAGCTATAGGTCTATTAACTAATTTAAACATTATATAAGGGTGAAATTTTATAATATTATACTTGAATTGAATTTCTATACATATGATTTGATTGTGCTATTTGGCTATAATTCCACCTTAACTTCAGAATTATAACATTATCTTATTTATACTGTCAATCCACTTATTATTAATATATCATAAATTCCTTTAAATATGTTATGTTTTTTGTTAAAATGAAGACGAGGTTCTTATGTAAATGTGTTTTTAGGAGGAAAATTAATGATTGTCTTATCGTGTAATGGTCTACACAAATCTTTTGGTGTAGATGTAATACTTAATAATATTAGTTTTTCTATAAACAAAGGTGAAAAAGTTGGCCTAGTAGGAGCTAATGGTGCTGGCAAATCTACCCTTTTCAATATATTAACTGGTGAAATTCCCTATGATTCAGGAGAATTATTTATTTCTAAATCTACAATTATTGGATATTTAGAACAAAATACAATTTTAAAAGAAGAAACTACAATTATGGAAGAATGTATGGAAATTTTTAATCACTTAATTGAAATGGAAAAAAAATTAAGAAATCTTGAACTAGAAATCACTGATCTAAGCAATAATATTTCAAGATCTCACAAACTTGATCAAGCTATGGATGATTATTCTGTTTTACTAGAAAAATTCCATGAAAAAAATGGATATGGTTTTCGTAGCCAAATAAAAGGTATGTTAAAAGGATTGGGTTTTTCTGATGAAGAATTTGATCAACCTATATATCAATTAAGCGGTGGACAAAAAACCCGTATTTCCTTAGCAAAACTACTGCTCAAACATCCAGACCTTTTATTGTTAGATGAGCCTACAAACTATTTAGATATAGAAGCTGTAGAGTGGCTTGAAGGATTTTTAAAAGATTATGACGGAACTGTTTTAATGATATCTCACGACCGCTATTTTCTAGACCAAGTGGTTAATCGTATTCTTGAGATTGAAAATAATGAACTTACTAACTATAAGTGTAATTATACTGGTTTTACCAAACAAAAGAAAATATTAAAAGAGCAGCAATTAAAGGATTACATGGAGCAACAAAAAGAAATAGATACCCAAAAAGATATAATTAGAAGACTTCGTCAACACGGCACAGAAAAATTAATGACAAGAGCTCTAAGTCGTGAAAAACAATTACAAAAACTAGATCTGTTAGAAGTTCCTATAATGAATAGGGATAGGGCCTCTATACAATTTGAAACTCAAGTTCAAAGTGGCAATGACGTATTATCCGTAAAAGAAGTTAGTAAAAGTTTTAATGATAATATACTATTTGAAAATGTTTCCTTTGATATTTATAAAGGTGAAAAAGTAGGTCTTATAGGCCCTAACGGTATAGGGAAATCCACATTGTTTAAAATAATAATAAATGAAATAAATAAAAATTCAGGAACTATAAATTTAGGCCATAATGTATTTACTGGCTACTATGCACAAGAATTAGAAAATCTTAACTATAATAAAAGTGTAGTAGATGAAATTTGGGATGAACATACTAAATTAAATCAAACAGAAGTAAGATCGCTACTAGCCTCCTTTCTATTTAAAGATGATGATGTTTTTAAAATAATAAATTCTTTGAGTGGAGGGGAAAAAGCAAAACTTTCTTTATTAAAACTTATTTTATCTAAATCTAATCTACTACTATTAGACGAACCTACTAACCATTTAGATATAGATTCTAAAGAAGTTTTGGAAGAGGCTTTAATTAATTACGATGGAACAGTTTTTGCTATATCTCATGACCGTTATTTCTTAAATAAAGTAGCTAGTAAAATTATAGAACTTAATACTAGTGGTAGCCAAGTGTTTCTTGGAAATTATGACTACTATATTGAAAAGAAAAAAGAACAGCTATTAATGAATGAACCAAAAAAAATAGAGGAAAAAACTCGAAGCCAAATAAAGGATGAAAAACGAAAAGAAAGAGAAGAAAGGGCAAATTTAAAGGCAATAGCTAAAAATCAAGAAAAATTAGAAAATAATATCATGCAATTGGAAGAAGATGTAGATGAATTAGAAAAATTGATGTGTATGGAAGAAGTTTATTCAGATGAAATAAAAAGCAAAGAAGTCCACAAGCAGTGCCAAGTATTAAAAAATAAATTAGAAAGCTTATATGTAGAATGGGAAGAAACTATGGAATAATAGTAAGAAAAGTCTATCCACACTTGTCCACATATAATTCACAGAATCCACAGTTTTATCCACATGAACTTTGTGTATTACACCCTTGTTGAAAAATTCTACACATTATCCACAATTTTATAGATTTATAATACAAATATACTAACAAGTCATTGTGTATAAATAAAGATAATATAATGGAAAACAAAGACTTTTTTACACTGCTAATCTTAAATTATAGCTGGTAAAAAAGTCTAACTTATCTTTAATATTGCTCTCCTATTTTTAAATTTGATATGGCATTTAAATCTAAATTAGATCTTAATCCTCTGATATAATTATAATATGCAAGACAACCTATCATAGCTGCATTATCAGTACAAAGATCTAAGGGTGGATATTTTAAGTCTATATTGTTATTTTCACACTCTACTTGTAAATAGCTTCTTAAATTGCTGTTTGCTGCCACACCCCCAGCAAGAACAACTCTGTCCACACCTTTTTCTAGTGCACATTTAATAGTTTTCTCTGTCAGTATTTCTACTACAGCCTTTTGAAAGCTAGCTGCAACATCTGCTACAGAAATATCTAAGCCCTTCATCTTTTGAGTATTTAAATAATTTAATACTGCAGATTTTAAACCACTAAAACTAAAATCATAGCTTCCTTCCTCTAAATAAGCCTTAGGGAAAGGAATAGCATCTGCATTACCTAATTTAGAAATTTTATCTATTTCGGGACCGCCAGGATAACCTAATCCCAAGGCACGTGCTACCTTATCAAAGGCCTCTCCTGCTGCATCATCTCTAGTTTTACCCAAAACTTGATACTTGCCATAGTCCTCCATATATACCAAATGACTATGGCCACCAGAAACAATTAAACTAATGAAAGGTGGCTCTAATTCTTTATGTTCAATAAAGTTAGCATAAATATGTCCTTCTATATGATTAACACCATTTAGCGGAATTTCCCTTGCAAAGGCTATAGCCTTTGCAGCTGATAATCCTACTAATAATGCCCCTACTAATCCTGGTCCATAAGTAACTCCAACATGGCTTATATCTCCAAATGAAATTTTAGCCTCTTTTAATGCTTGATCGATTACCCCATTAATATTTTCAATATGTTTTCTTGATGCTACTTCGGGAACTACGCCACCAAATCTTTTATGTTGGTCTATTTGGGAATTTATAATATTTGATAAAACTTCTCTTCCATTTTTTAAAACACTTGCAGAAGTTTCATCACAACTAGATTCTATTGCTAGAGTTATTACATCTTCTTCCTTAAAATTTATTGCCATTTTTCTTATCTCCTTTATCTGTGAAATCCCTCCACATAATAATAGCATCCTCTTTATTATCTTCATAATACTCTGGTCTAACACCAGAAGGTATAAATCCGAATTTTTTATAAAGCCCTTGAGCTATTAAATTTGAACGTCTAACTTCTAAAGTTACTTTATATATATTAAGTTTTTCTAATTCTTCTATTAAGCCTTCTACTAATTTTTTACCTATACCTTTTCCACGGTATTTGGGATGTACTGCTATATTAGTAATATGGGCTTCCCCTATAATTAACCACACCCCACCATAGGCGGCCACTTTTCCATCAACTTCAACTACAAAGTATTTTGCCAACTTATTTCTTTTAAGTTCCGACTCAAAAGCCCCCCTTGTCCAAGGTATGGCAAAAGAATTTTCCTCAATATCTACTACAGAATCAATATCCGACAGCTCCATTTTTCTTACAATAATCGACTCCATAAAGAATTATTCCCTGCCTTTCATTCTTTTTTCATATTGAACTTCCGCTTCGGACTTTCTCATATATATAGGGGTAATATCTATTATAATATCTTTTTCTATTTTAATTTTAGCTATTTCTGCAACGGAAGAGGCAGAAGGAATTAAAAGTTTTGGTGGTGGCAAAGCAAATTGTTGTCCTAAGCCATCTTGTAGACTTTTACTAAACCTTTCTAAACCATCCCCTGTAAAAAATATCTTCTCTTGCTTTTCTTTAAGTATATTTATAAGCTTATCTATATTAATCATTTGTTGTTCCATAATCTCTACCATATTACCATCTATCCATCGATAAATACCAGTATATACCGAATCCCTTTGTGCATCTATAACAGGACAAATTAACTCTTTAATATTAAAAAGGTTATAGGCAAGCGCCTCTATAGTAGGAACTCCTATTATCTTTTTATCCAATGCCTGTGCCATGCTTGCCATAGTTGCAATTCCTATTCGTAATCCAGTAAATGACCCTGGCCCTAGAGATACTGCAAATATATCAATTTCCTTCGCTTTAGTATTACAACCATTTAATAATTCTTCTATCATAGGCATCAGCTTTTGGGAATGGCTCTTTTTATGGTCTAAAGTGTATTCTCCCATTAGTTTATCCCCGTCCAACAATGCTATTGTAGCCATTTTAGATGATGTATCTAAGGCTAGTAGTTTCATATTTGCAACAACTCCTTAATCATTTCCTTGTAATAATCATTTGTACCAGTAAAACAAACTTGTCTCGATTCTACACCTGTTACTTTAATTTCAACCCATAAATAATCTTCTGGAAGCACATCTTCTATTAAAGATGCCCATTCAATTACACAAACTCCATTTCCATAAAAATACTCTTCATATCCCAAGTCTTCCATTTCACTAACATGATTAATGCGGTAAACATCAAAGTGATATAAGGGAATTCGTCCATCATATTCATTAATTAATGTAAAGGTAGGACTAGTTACATGATCCTTTACATCTAAACCTATTGCAAAGGCTTTAGTAAATGTTGTCTTGCCTGCTCCTAAGTCGCCACCCATGCAAATTACATCCCCACTGTGGACTAGTCTCCCTAATTTTCCAGCAATATTTTCTAATTCATTTTGATTTAATATATCAATACATATCATAATTCCACCTACTTTTATTGTTTTTCTTTTATATAATTGAACTTTTTGTCCTAGTAATTAAATATTTAATACAAAATAAGGGATTAATTATATATTTAGTTTTCCTTACCTTTGTAATTACATTCATTATAGTAGCAACTCTAATTACTCTATTTTAGCATAATTTGATTAATATAACATGTGGAGTTTAAATTTGATTTTAATTTATTGAAAAATAAAAGAACCCATAAGGGAGACTACTAAAAAATCCTAAATCCTGTCACTTTGAATGAAACAAAGTGAAATGAAGGGTCTAGACTTTTAAAGTGCCTTCTCATGGGCCCTATTGTTTAAATTATTTTAATTATTGTCATTGTTTAAAATTAATTATCCTTTAATATTGGAGATACTTTTTTATAAATTAGAAGTGTTATGACAGATATAAATGTTCCCTTTAATATATTAAATGGAGTAATACCGTATAGCACTAATGTTTTTAAGTCTACAATTCTACTATTTACAATAGTTCCCATAGCTATTATATCATCCATAGGTATCATAAACTTAGAGTAAAAAGGAAGCGTAATATACATATTTACTGCTACTCCTACTAAGGTCATAGCTATTGTACCTGCAAGCATCCCAAGTAATGCATGTTTCTTATCTTTCTTTCTGTGGTAAATAAAAGCAGCTGGAGCAACATATGCAGCCCCTACTATAAAGTTAGCAAGTTCTCCTACTCCACCAGTGCTGGTTTTTGTTATAAAGTGTAATATTACTTTTACAAGTTCAATTGCAACACCTGCTAAAGGCCCTATTGCAAAAGCTCCTAAAAGTGCAGGTATGTCACTAAAGTCTAATTTTAAAAATACTGGAAATATTGGTATTGCAAAGTCCATCACCATTAAAATATAAGCCATTACAGATAATACCGATATCTTTACTAAACTATTTGTCGAAATTCTTTTTTTACTAATCTTTGATGTTTTTTGCATTTCTTTTCCTCCCTTTATTAGTTTGTTATTAAGAAATAAAGGAGAAACTATATTAAAGAAGAAATAAGATTCTTCGCATTGCCCAGAATGCCAACAATAAGTTGCCCAAAATAATAATAAACTTTCTGAATATGCTTAGAAGAAAATAATAACGCCCTGAGAATTACTCCCAGGGCGTTTAAAAATTTCATCTTTAATTCTTCTCCCATCCAGACTTTACTGTCGGTACTGGAATCTCACCAGCTCAATCGATTTACATCGACTCACGGACTTTACCGTCGGTCGGGAATTTCACCCTGCCCTGAAGAACTTTTATTAAATTAATTGTGCATATACATTATACATATATTAGTTAAGTAATGCAAGTAAAACTATAGGAAGAATCTTATTACAATTTTGTCATCCTGAGACGAACAGTATAAATGGCACTTTCGAAGGATCTTGCCTTCTACCTTAAACCTGCTTCATACTCAATGAAATCTTTCCTCGTTCTATATCTAATCCAATGATTTTAACATCAACCTCGTCACCGACAGAAACAACATCCATTGCTTGTTTAACAAATTTATTACTCAGTTCCGATACGTGAACAAGTCCATCTTGCATTACACCAATATCTACAAAAGCTCCAAAATCAACTACATTTCTCACTGTTCCTGTCATAATCATATCAATATCCAAATCTTCCATATTTAAAACATCACTTCTAAAAACAGGTTTTGGCATTTCTTCTCTAAGGTCTCTACCTGGTTTTTTAACTTCCTCTATTATATCCCTTAAAGTAAATTCACCTACATCTAATTCATCTGATAATATTTTTATTTGATTATTTAAGCCTTTTACACCAGTATGTTCTAATACTGCATCTTCTATATCTTTAAGATCGCCTTTTTTAATATCTTCCGTACTATAGCCTAGCTTTTCTATTAGCTTCATAGTTGTTTCATAGGATTCTGGATGGACAGCTGTATTATCCAGTGGATGACTTCCATCTGAAATTCTTAAAAAGCCTGCACATTGCTCAAAAGCTTTAGGCCCTAATCTTTTTATTTTTAAAAGTTCTTTTCTATTTTCAAATTTACCATGTTCTTCTCTGTGTACTACAATATTTTTAGCTACTGCAGCTGAAATTCCAGATACATATTGTAATAAGGCAGGAGTAGCGATATTTAAATCTACACCAACACTATTAACACAATCTTCTACCACATTTTTTAAAGTTTCCCCCAATTTACCTTGGTTTAAATCATGTTGGTATTGTCCAACACCAATACTTTTAGGATCAATTTTAACTAGCTCTGCTAAAGGATCTTGCAATCTACGGCCTATGGAGATTGCCCCCCTAATAGCTACATCTATATCTGGATATTCTTCCGTAGCTAATTTAGATGCAGAATATACAGAAGCACCAGCCTCGCTTACAATTGTATAATATACTTCCTTATCAATTTCTTTCAATAGTTCTGCCACAAATAACTCCGTCTCTCGGGATGCTGTACCATTACCAATAGGAATTATATCTATATTATATTTATCTATTAATTGTTTCATAACTTTTTTAGATTCTTCTACTTTATTTTGAGGTGCATTAGGGTAAATAGTAGCATAGTCTAATAACTTGCCTGTTTCATCAAGTACAGCAAGTTTGCACCCCGTTCTAAAGCTTGGATCTACAGCTAAAACCCTAGCATGTTTAACAGGAGCAATAAGTAATAGGGGCTTTGTGTTTTTGCCAAATACTTTTATAGCTTCTTCTTCTGCTCTTTCTGTTAATATATTTCTAATTTCCCTATCTATTGAAGGGGATATTAATCTTTTATAAGAATCTTCTATAGCTTCTTCAAGGGCATCATTTGTTATTGCCCTATTATCTTTTATAACTTGATTCATTAGGTATTCTACTATTTGATCATCCGGGCTAATTAACTTTACTTTTAGTTTCTTTTCTTTTTCTCCCCTGTTTAGCGCTAGTACCCTATGATTTGCAATTTTACTAACACCTTCACTAAAATCATAGTACATTTCATAAACAGTCTTTTCTTCCTCATCTACTGCTTCACTTTTAATTGTTCCCCTAGCCAGATTCATATTTCTAATTCTTTCTCTAAATCTTGCATCATCTGAAATTATCTCGGCAATTATATCCTTTGCCCCATCTATAGCATCTTCTACTGTGTTTACCTCTAACTCTTCATTAATAAATTCTAGGGCTAAGTCTTCAATAGTTCCTTCTAGAATCCCCTGGGCTAATATTGATTTTGCTAAAGGCTCTAGTCCTTTTTCCTGTGCCATAGTTGCTCTAGTTCTTCGCTTTGCTCTAAAAGGCCTATATAAATCATCTATTTTTTGAAGGACATCAGCTTTTAATATTTCCATTTTTAATTCTTCTGTTAGTTTGCCCTGCTCATCTATAAGCCTTATAACTTCTTCTTTTCTATCTTCCAAATTTCTTAAATATATAAGTCTATCATAAAGGTCCCTTAAAACTTCGTCACTTAAACCTCCTGTTATTTCTTTTCTATATCTAGCAATAAAAGGTATAGTATTGCCTTCATCTATAAGATCAATAGTACTTTTTACTTGGCTTTCTTTAAGTCCAAATTCTTTGATTAGTTGTTTTATAATTTGCATACAAATCTCCTTCCCCGTTAAAAGCACGGTAAAAAAGATCCTTTAAAGGATCTTTTTTATTTAATATCAATATTGCTTACAATATGAAAATTAATGTATTATGCATATAAGGTCTGATAAGCTTTATTTTATAGCCTTTAGTATCTTTATATCCTCTATATTTTTAACTGTGGCTGTTTTAACCAATGCCATATCCTCTTTCATTCCACTCATGTCTGTTTTTATTACATTAACATCTTCTCTTAATCTATATACCTCGTCTGCTATTCCATCTATCTTTCGATTAACTTCAGTTATTTCTTCTTTCATTTCACTAACATCTTCTTTTAATCCACTTATATCTTCTTTCATTTCATTAACATCTTCTTTTAATCCACTTATATCTTCTTTCATTCCACTAACATCTTCTTTTAATCCACTTATATCTTCTTTCATTCCACTAACATCTTCTTTTAATCCACTTATATCTTCTTTCATTCCACTAACATCTTCTTTTAATCCACTTATATCTTCTTTCATTCCACTAACATCTTCTTTTAATCCACTTATATCTTCTTTCATTCCACTAACATCTTCTTT
>CAYLXY010000044.1:3926-10060 GCA_964387405.1 uncultured Clostridiaceae bacterium | reverse complement strand
TGATAAAAATACCATAGAAATATGTCACATATGTAAAAAATAATAAAATAAGATTATTAAATAAAAAATTAATAGATAATGTATAGACTCCTTTTATTAAGTCCATAATTAAAATAAGAGGAAGGATTTAAGTTGTAATATGAATATTTTTTGTCCCCCTTTAAATATCATACTACAATTTTAAATCTTTCCTTACTTAATTCAAGGAGGTTATACATTATGAAAAGATATTTTTTATTTGGAATTATTATAATTTTAATTGCAGGATTTCTATATAATCCATCAGCGCAAACTAGTAAGAGTGTAGATAAAGAAGAATTAAAGGAAGAAATCTTACTTTTTCAAGCTGTAGAAGTTGGTGGTTTTCAAATAGAGGAATTTAATATAAACATATCGACTTTTATTCCTAATACATTTTTGACAATAGAAGAAATAGAATCAAAGCAAAAAGATATAATGGAAATTTTAAATGTAAGCAAAGAAGCTATAATTATTAATATGGATAGTTCTAATGATTTTTATGATCAAAACTATTTTGAAGATTTGCCAGATACTGAAGAGGCCATATTAGAACAAAGAGTAGAAGATGACCAATACAATGAAATCATAAGGTTTCTACCAAGTAAAGATGGGAATATGACAGTAATAAAACTACTTAGTAACCATATAGAGGGAAAAGATGAAACGTATATTATGGTTGACATTGTTCAAAATAAAGGATATAAAGAAATAGTGGATACTAGTGATCAAATACAGAATCTGCTAGAAAAAAATGAAAATAAAGTAGAAATGACTATTAATTTAATGGGAGCACAACAAGGTAAACTTAGCAAATCAGATGAAAAAGAAAGACAAAAAAATATATTTAATTTATTAAAAGCTAAAAAGATAGAAGTTTTAGAAGACGAACTTTTTACTAGTATTACTGGCTATAGCCCATTAATTAGTCAATATATTAATTATGATGAAAAAAATGTAAATATTCAATTAGCTATGAGATATAGTGAATATGAAGATAAAACTTATTTATGGCTTGCTAGGCCTTTAATTACTACAAGCTATTAATAATAAATTGTAAAAAATAATAATTAACATGTATTAATATAGAAAGTGAGGAAGGGGAATTGCCTAAAATTGTCGTCGAAAAAAGCAAACCACTACAAGGGACAGTTCGTGTAAATGGAGCTAAGAATGCAGTATTGCCAATATTAGCTGCAACTTTGTTATCTTCAGAAGGATCTTGTATTTTAGAAGAAGTACCTGATTTAATGGATGTAGATGTAATTTGTGAAGTCTTATCTAGCCTTGGCGCAGATGTAAAGCGTTTGAAAAGGGATAAAATAGAAGTAAATGCTTATGCTATAGATGAGGTGGAAGCACCTTATGAACTAGTTAGGAAGATGAGAGCCTCTTTTTTAGTTATGGGTCCACTGTTAGCTAGAATGGGAAAGGCAAGAATTTCTATGCCAGGAGGCTGTGCCATTGGAACCAGACCTATAGACTTACATTTAAAAGGTTTTAAAGCATTAGGTGCAAAAATTACATTAGGTCATGGTTTTGTAGAGGCATGTACAGAAAAATTAATAGGAACTAATATATACCTAGATTTTCCAAGTGTAGGTGCAACAGAAAACATTATGATGGCTGCTGTATTAGCAGAAGGAGAAACAGTTATCCAAAACGTAGCAGAAGAACCAGAAATTACAGACTTAGCAAATTTTTTAAATAAAATGGGTGCCGACATTAAAGGTGCAGGCACAGATACTATTAGAATTAATGGTGTAGAAAAGCTTAAAGGAGCTACTCATACAGTTATTCCTGATAGAATAGAGGCAGGAACTTACATGATTGCAGCAGCTATTACTGGTGGCAATGTTTTAGTAGACAATGTAGTGCCAGATCATTTAAAACCTATAATTGCAAAGCTTAAAGAATGTAAGGTAGATGTAGTAGAGGAAGGTAACGGTTTAAGAGTTATAGCAAAGAATAGACCAAAGGCAATAGATATAAAAACCATGCCCTATCCTGGTTTTCCTACAGACATGCAATCCCAATTCATGGTTCTAATGAGTATTGCACAAGGTACTAGTATTGCTATAGAAACTGTATTTGAAAATCGATTTATGCATGTTAGTGAATTAAAAAGAATGGGTGGAGATATTAAAATTGAAGGACGTAGTGCTATTATTGAAGGTAAAGATCATCTTTTAGGTGCACCAGTCAAGGCTACGGACTTAAGAGCAGGGGCAGCTTTAATTTTAGCAGGCTTAGTAGCAGAAGGAAAAACAGAAATTACGGAAATCTATCACATTGATAGAGGCTATGTAGACATTGAAGAAAAGTTAAGAGCTTTAGGAGCTAATATATATAGAAAATAAAATTCTAATTCTAACTCCCTAATTTACCACATATACCTTATATATAACATGAGATTAATGAGGAGATGTGGTAGATGAGGGGGATTTTTTTGGGGATTATTTTTTTTATTGTAGCTACTTTATTTATTCCAATGTTTATAGTAACGAGCTGTAATATATCAGTTCCAAGTAAAAGTATTAAAAACATTCTAGTTGAAGAAGAAATTGTAGAATCAGATTTAATTATAAGTGTATACAATCATAATAGAAAAAAAAATATGGAAATAGCTTTAGAAGATTATATTGTAGGTGTTGTAGCTGGAGAAGCACCAGCTGCCTTTGAAATGGAAGCTTTAAAAGCTCAAGCAATTGCAGCTAGAACCTATGCACTTTGGAGAAAATCTGCCTATGGAGAAGAGGGATGTCCTGAACATCCTGGGGCAATTGTATGTACTAGTCATCTCCATTGCCAAGAATGGCTTTCTATAGAAGAACTTAGAGAAAGACACGGCAAAAAATGGATTAGTCAATATCTTCCTAGGATTGAAGAAGCAGTAGAAGCAACTAGAGGTATTATTATGACATATAATATGGAACCAATAGAGCCTTTATACCACTCTACTAGTGGAGGACATACGGAAAACTCAGAGGATGTATTTGCAAATAGCCTACCTTACTTACGTAGTGTATCAAGTCCTTATGAGGAAGGGTCTCCAGTATTAGTGGATAGTTACAAACTTACTATAAAGGATTTTGTATCTAAAATTAAAGGGAAATATAAGGATTTTAAAATAAATGAGAAAAAAATTGCCTCTGAAATAAACATATTAGAAAGAAGTAGTGGAGGTAATATAAAAAACATTAAGATAGGAAATAAAGAGCTAACAGGCAGAGAAGTGAGAGAATTGCTAGAACTTAGATCTGCTAATTTTTCAGTAGAGGTCAGGGGTAAGGATATATATTTTACAACTAAGGGTTATGGTCATGGTGTGGGCATGAGTCAGTGGGGTGCCAATGGGATGGCCCAACAAGGCATTAGTTTTAGTGAAATTTTAAAGCATTACTATCAAGGAGTTAGTCTCAGTGTTTTAAAAAGTCATAATTAGTATTTTCATATTGATTTGTATAGAAACTTCCTAAGTGGCAATAATAAAGCAAAAGGCTTGACTTTGTTTTATTAATATATTGCATTAGGAGGTGGGTTTAATGTCATTGGAAAATAATAATAATAATGATGACAAAAACAAGAAAGAAAAAAAATCCCTTTATGAAATTATGGATAAACAAGGATTTTATATTATTTTACTACTATGTGTAGTTATTGTTGCTAGCACAGCTTTTTGGGTTAATAATCAAGAGGAAAACTACTTTATAGGAGAAGGTCCTACTAATCCATTCGAAGAAGAGGAAGAGCCGGAAGTTACTTTAGTAGAAGACAATAAGCAAAGCATTGACAAAATTCAGGAAACAGGTAGAATAGGCCAAGGGAAGCCTAAGGAAGATGAGAAAACATCTTCTGAAAGTCCAAAAGAAGATGTAAAAGAAAAAACCAAAGAAATAATGGAGAAAAAAGAAAATCATAATGAAAAGAGTAAAGATGATTTAAAAAAGGATAATCAAATTGATAAAGCAGAAGAAAGCAATGAAAAGAATAGTAAAAATGACTTAGAAAAAAATAGTAAAATTGAAGAAATCAAAGAAAGTCCAAATTTGAAAGATTCTAGCCAAATTGATATTGAAGAAGAAGTATCTATTAAAGAAAACATGGCAATGCCAGTAATAGGTAATTTAGTATTAGCTTTTGCTGATGATCATCTAGTTTATCATAAAACCTTGGAGCAGTGGGGTACTCATAAAGGAATAGATATACAGGCAAAAGAAGGGGCCCCAGTAAAGGCTGCACTTGATGGTGAAGTAGTAGAGGTTACTAATGATACTATTATGGGCATTAGCATTGTAATTAGGCATGAAGATGAATTATTAACTATATATAGTAATCTTTCTACAGATGCAATGGTAAAGCCAGGAGAAAAGGTTAAAAAAGGTCAAACTATTAGTGGAGTAGGCAAGACTGCATCTATAAAAGTATTAGAAGGTCCATTACTACATTTTCAAGTACTTAAGGATGATAAATTTGTAAATCCAGACTTATATTTAGAAAAAGTAATAAAGTAATTCTAAAACATAGATCCCTCTCATATTATAGAATTAATAGGCTTATAATAGAGGGGGGTTAATGCTGTGAAGGACTATATAGAAAAGCGAGCTGTAGAAATAGCCAATTACATTATTAATGAAGGAGCTACTGTCAGGCAAACAGCTGGCATATATGGAGTAAGCAAATCCACAGTCCATAAAGATGTAACAGAAAGACTTCCTAAGATAAACCCTCTAATGGCTAGTCAAGTAAAAGTAATACTTGATGCTAATAAAGCAGAAAGACATATAAGAGGTGGTAAAGCTACTAAGATGAAATATAAAGCAATAAACAAAAAAAGATAAAATATATTTAATAATTTGCCTACAGGAGTCAGTGTCCATATTGACTCCTGTTTTAATATTTAAAAACACACTTTCATATTTTAAATAAACATTATCCTGTCAAAAAGAAGGGATTTTAAGAAAAATGGCGAAATATGTATAGTTGAAAACATATAATATAAAAATCTAAATAAATATATGAAAGTGGGGAAAAAGATGATAGGAATGGGAGCGGATATTGGTATAGATTTAGGTACATCTAGTGTACTAGTTTTTGTAAAGGGAAAAGGCATAGTTCTACAGGAGCCAGCTGTAGTTGCAATTGATAGAAACACAAATCAAGTCTTAGCAGTAGGGGAAGATGCACGTAAAATGCTTGGAAGAACACCTGGTAATATAGTTGCCACTAGACCATTAAAAGATGGAGTTATCTCAGATTATGATGTAACAGAAAAAATGGTAAAGTATTTTATTCAAAAAACAATTGGGAGAAAGTTATTTTTCAAACCTAAAATAATAGTATGTGTTCCAAGTGGAGTAACAGAAGTTGAAAAAAGAGCAGTCATAGATGCTACTAACGAAGCAGGGGCAAGGTCAACATACTTAATAGAAGAGCCAATTGCTGCAGCCATAGGAGCAGGATTAGATATAGCACAGCCACATGGCAATATGATTGTTGATATAGGAGGGGGAACTACAGATATTGCAGTTATATCCTTAGGAGGCATAGTTGTAAATACATCTATAAAAGTAGCAGGAGATAGATTTGATGAGGTAATCATTAGATATATGAGAAAATGTCACAATATTATGATTGGTGAAAGAACAGCAGAAGAAATTAAGATTAATGTAGGTGGTGCATATCCTAGAGAAAAACAAATAAAAATAAATGTAAGAGGAAGAAACCTTGTTTCCGGCTTACCAGTTAATATAAAAATAAATAGTGAGGAAATTTTAGAGGCATTAGAAGAGTCCGTATTATCGATTGCAGATGCAGTGCATAGCGTATTAGAAAAGACACCACCAGAGCTGGCATCAGATATTGCTAATTATGGAATAATTATGACTGGTGGAGGAACCTTACTTTGGGGATTTGATAAACTTATTGCAAAAAGAACAGGTATTTCTGTACATATTGCAGAAGATGCAGTTTCATGTGTAGCAAAAGGTACAGGCAATGCCTTAGATTCTATAGATATGCTGGAAAAAAATAAGAGTAGCAATAATACTTATAGATAAGAAGCTAAAAGACCTATAGAAAAACATGATCTTATCCGATAGTATAGTATATAGAGT
>CAYLXY010000044.1:0-3916 GCA_964387405.1 uncultured Clostridiaceae bacterium | reverse complement strand
TGTAACCTTCTTTCTCAAGAGAATCAAGTAGTTTTAAAAAGATATCTAATTTTTTAGATGAGGTGAATATATGTTTAGAGGATTATATACAGCAGTATCTGGCATGCAAACAGGTCAAAAAAGACTGGATATTGCATCTAATAATATGGCAAATGTAAACACCACTGGATTCAAAAAAGATATTATGGTGTCAGAAGCCTTTCCAGAAGTACTAATGAAAAAGATAAATGGACACTTACCTGCAGACCCAATAAAAACAAATGGTAATACGGAAGTAAGCAGAGATGGAAATGCATTTAATCTAAGTACAGAAAGAGGTTTTTTTACAGTTGACAGTCCTATGGGAAAAAGCTATAGTAGAGAACTTAGTTTTGCCCTAGATGATAGAACTGGTTATTTAAGGACAAGTAGTCGTAATATAGAAGGAGAAATAGATGCTTCTGAAGGAAACTTTATACTAGATAGCCTAGGCAGGAGAATACAAATAGAAAACAATAATGATAATATTGAAGTAGATCCACAAGGGCGATTGCTGGTTGATGGGGCCATAGTTGCTAATTTAATACATAAACCTGCCTTTGATATTATTGGAACTATTAATAGTGGACGTAGGCTTGATAGAGTATATACTAATTTTACTTCAGGCCCATTAGAGGAAACAGGAAATAGTTTAGACTTTGCCATAGATGGAAAAGGATTTTTTAAGATAAACACACCGGAAGGCCAAATGTATACTAGAAACGGAAATTTTCACTTAAATCAAAATGGAGAAATTACTACAGATGAAGGCTATCAATTGTTAGATAGGGATGACAATAGTATTAATCTAGCTGGCAATGACTTTCATCTTGCTAGCAATGGTCAAATAGTTGTTAATGGAGAAGAATATGAAATTGATATTATTAATATTTTAAATCTTAATGACTTAGAAAAACATGGACAATCCTACTATGGATTAAAAGAAAATGTGGAAATAGAAGTTGCTCCATTTGAAGGGGAAGTATTACAAGGATTTTTAGAAAGATCTAATATTAACCCAATTAATGAAATGGTAGAGATGATTAATACAATGAGAGATTATGAATCAAATAGCAGAGTAGTAAAAGCCTATGACGAAATATTACAAAGGGCAGTAAATGAAGTAGGGAAACTGTAGGCCTGCTTGTAATCCTGAGTCTTAGCCGAGGATCTTGCTTTAAGAATAAGAAATTTTTAAGAGGGGGCAAAATAAATGAGAGCTTTATGGACAGCTGCATCTGGTATGAAAGCACAACAATTAAATATGGACACCATATCCAATAACCTAGCTAACGTAAATACAACATCCTATAAAAGACAAAAAGTAGAGTTTAAAGATTTGCTATATGTAAACTTAAAAACTACTAATTTAAATGATGGTGAAGGTAAACCTGTAAACTTACAAGTAGGTCATGGTGTAATGCCAGTGGCCACTAGTAGAATGTTTACTACAGGTAATCTAGAAAGAACAGATAATCCTTTTGACATGGCAATAAACGGAGAAGGTTTTTTTGTTATAGAAGATCCAAATGGTAATCTTTTTTATACTAGAGATGGTAACTTTAAACTAAGTGTAGAATTTGATGAAATGCGATTAGTAACTTCAGAAGGATATACAGTATTATCCGATTTTGATGATGAAATATATTTTGATGAAGGTATGAAGGATATTACAGTAAGTGAAAACGGACTTATTACAGCCCAAACGGAAGATGGGGACATAGAAGAAGTGGCTACAATTGCCCTTGCCAAATTCATTAATCCAGAAGGGTTAGAGGCAGTAGGTAAAAACCTATATAAAGAAACTGTAGCTTCTGGAGAAGAAATCCGTCTGGAAGATGAGGAAAGAACTAGTGGTATTATGCAAAACTATTTAGAAACTTCCAATGTTCAAATAGTAGACGAGATGGTAAGGTTAATAACTGCTCAAAGAGCTTATGAAATAAATTCTAAAACTATTCAAACAGCAGATGAAATGTTAGGTATGGCTAATAATCTAAAAAGATAGTAGGTGATAAGCATGATTAATATGAATCCAATAAATCCCTTAAGTCAAATAGATAAAACAGAAAACATAAGGCATAGAGAAGATCCTAAAAAGCTTATGGAAGTATGTAAAGAATTTGAAAGTATTTTTTTAAATATGATCCTAAAGCAGGCAAGAAGTATGGAGCAAGTAGGTGGAATAGAGGAAAAAAGCTATGCAAGAGAAATATTTGAAGAGATGCAAGATGAACAAATGGCACAAAGCATGGCCCAAGGTCAAGGTATAGGCCTTGCACAGGAATTATATAAGCAGTTGTCCTATGACACTAAAAGAATTGTTAATATAGACAATATAGATAAGGGTGGAGAATAAATATTATTAAAGATATAAAAATAACCTTGTCTAAGGGCAAGTTATCAAAAAAGACCCAAAGGGATAAGGAGCGTACATAGCTCTAAATCTAAGGGTCTTTCTTTTTTTATTTTTTGTTATTATATGGATTGGAAAAGAAGATTGGGTCGTTAGATATTAAAGTATATATCACCATATTCTTCAAAATTGGACTAGCTTCTGAGATCATAGAAATAGGATTAATTGCGAGAATATTCTAGGAAATAAAAAGTAGTTTTTTAAAATATATGATATAATTATAATGATTTAAAGTAAAAATTCCTTGAGTACTTACTAAAGGTCATTGAGAAAAGGTCTGGTAGCTAGCTACTAAGTTATCTGAGCAGTGAAAGGAGAAAAATATGCAAAACAAAAAATATTCCCAAATTACCTCTGAAATAATAAATTTAAGTGACTTGTGTCTGAAAAACAGTAATATTGACCCCAGCCTGTACGCAAAATATAATGTAAAGCGGGGACTGAGGGATATTAGGGGCAAAGGTGTACTAATAGGCCTCACGGAAATAAGCGAGGTTCAGTCTGATTCAACTGACAAATCCGGCAAGCTAATTCATGGGCATGGCAGGCTCTTTTACAGGGGAATCGATGTGGGGGACATTATAAACGGCTCTATGAAGGATAGTTTCTTCTGTTATGAGGAAACTGCATATCTTCTTTTGTTTGGTCAACTTCCCACTAGGGAGCAATTGAATGAGTTCATTGAAATACTGGCCTATTATAGAACCCTTCCCACCAATTTTGTCAGGGATATTATCTTGAAAGCGCCTAATGAAAATATAATGAATAGCCTGGCTCGAAGTGTTCTCACTTTGTACTCCTATGATACTAATTCGGAAGATATATCTATACCCAATGTCCTCAGGCAATCATTGCAGCTTATTGCCCTGTTTCCCTGTCTTGCGGTTTATGCATATCAGGCTTATAATCACTATAAGAAAGGTGAAAGTCTGTTTATCCATAGGCCTAGACCTGAACTTTCCACTGCAGAAAATATTTTGAAGATGTTACGACCCGATAAACAATATACACCCTTAGAAGCTCGTATTTTGGATGTAGCCCTGGTTCTTCATGCCGAACATGGGGGCGGTAACAATTCAACCTTTACCACCCATGTTGTAACCTCTTCGGGAACAGACACCTATTCTTCTGTTGCTGCTTCTTTGAGCTCATTAAAAGGGCCAAAGCACGGTGGAGCTAATATAAAAGTGGTAGAGATGTTTAAATACATAAAAGAGGCTGTATCTGACTGGACTGATGAGGATGAAATCCGTAATTATCTGAGCGATATTTTGGACAAGAAAGTTTTCGATAAAACTGGGTTAATTTACGGTATGGGGCATGCTGTCTATTCTCTGTCTGATCCCAGAGCCCGGGTTCTGAAAAAACTGGTTAAAAGTCTTAGTGAAGAAAAAGGGTTAACCCAAGAATATGAACTTTATACAAAAGTGGAACGAATAGCTGCCGAGCTTATATCGGAAAAAAGAAGAATCTACAAGGGTG
>CAYLXY010000043.1:0-10098 GCA_964387405.1 uncultured Clostridiaceae bacterium | reverse complement strand
TGATAATGCCGGTCTAAAGCCAGTAAAAGTCGATAAACAAATAATAGACCTAATTATTTTTTCTAAAGAGTGGTACAGTAAAACTCATGAAACTACAAACATAGCCTTGGGACCAGTTTTTAAAATATGGCATGAATATAGGGAAGAATCTGAATTTAACCCTGAAAATGCTAAACTACCGCCAATGGAAGAATTATTAGAAGCAGTAAAATATTCAGATATAAATAAAGTTCTAGTAGATGAAGAGGAGAGCACTGTATATCTTGAAGATGAAAAAATGAGTTTAGATGTAGGGGCAGTAGCCAAAGGCTATGCTACTGAACTTGTAGCAAAAGAATTGATGGATGAAGGATTTGTATCAGGTATTATAAATGCAGGTGGTAGCAGTGTTAGAATACTAGGCAAACCTTTAGATGGTGTTCGTGAAAAATGGGGTATAGGAATACAAGATCCCAATAAATTTATATTTGATGATGAAAGAAATTTAGATATAGTTTATGCCAATAATACTTCTGTAGTAAACAGTGGAGACTATCAAAGATACTATATTGTGGATGGTAAGGTTATGCATCATATTATAGATCCTAAGACCCTTATGCCAGGAGACTATTATAGAGCTGTTACTTTAATAACAGAAGATTCTGGAATTGCAGATTTTTTATCTACATCTATATTCTTAATGCCCTATGATGAAAGTAGAAAGTTTGTTGACAGTTTAGAAGAAGTAGATGCCATATGGGTTATGCATGATGGAAAAGTAAAGGCTACAGATGGGGCCAAAAATATGATGAAAAGTCATGGTGCTACAGGGGCTAAGGCAAATTAAGTAATATAAAAAATTAGATTGAATATATTTTAATAGTTAGAAAATAGTATTCTTAATTATGGGCATATAACCTTTACTAATAGAGTATAATTATTATTGATATAAAAATAAATCTATGTTATAATATTATCGAAGTTAAATATTAATTAAGAATCGAGGGGGGTAACAAAGTGAAAAAATTTTTAACAATCTTTTTCATACTAGTTTTAACTCTTTCTATGGCTGTTGGATGTACTAAAGATACTTCAACAGACGACACAGACACACCACCGGATAATACTCAAGCAAATGAGGAAGAACCTAAAGATGAAACACCGCCAAAGGAGGAGGGCATTGCAAAGATAGGTCTTGGAACTGCCGCTACACAAATTGGTAAGTCTAAAGATACAAGTGATGATAATGGACCTTTAGCACAAGTAGATACTACTTTTGCAGCTGTAGGTTTTGACAAAGATGATAAAGTAGTAAGTGTAACAATTAACCATGCACAAACAAAAATCCAACATAATAAAGATTTTGAACTTGATGGTCAAGTAGATACTAGAACTAAAGTTGAAATTGGTGATGAATATGGAATGATAAAAGCATCAACAATTGATAAGGAGTGGCATGAGCAAATAGCTGCCCTTGAAGACTGGATGATAGGTAAAACAATAAAAGAAATTAAGGACTTAAAAGTTAAAGAGCGCGACGAGTCCCATAAAAATGTGCCGGATGTTCCAGAACTTACATCTTCTGTAACAATTACAGTAGAAGGTTATTTGGAAGCTGTTGAAGATGCGTATAATAATGCTATTTCAGCTGAAGGTGCTGTAAAATTAGGTCTAGGGGCTGAAATAGGTCCTAGCACTAGTAAAAGTGATGATGGTGTAACAGCCCAAGTAAATAATACAATGAGTGCAGCAGCATTTGATAAAGATGGTAAGGTTGTAGCTACTATAATAGACGTTGCACAAACAAAGGTTCCTTTTGACAGAGAAGGTAAACTAGATGTAGATCCAGCTGAATTTGCAGCTAATTATAAAACCAAAGTTGAACAAGGCGCAGATTATGGAATGATAAAAGCATCAACAATTGATAAGGAGTGGCATGATCAAATAGCTGCCCTTGAAGACTGGATGGTAGGTAAAACAATAAAAGAAATTAAGGACTTAAAAGTTAAAGAGCGCGACGAGTCCCATAAAAATGTGCCGGATGTTCCAGAACTTACATCTTCTGTAACAATTACAGTAGAAGGTTATTTGGAAGCTGTTGAAGATGCGTATGCTAATGCAAAATAAGATATAAAGTAAAGCAGACACAGAGTAATATTCTATCTAGTTAAAGTATACAAAAATAATAGACAAAATACTTAGGTAATATATAAAGAGTAACAAACTATGGGTAAAATAGTAGGATTTTAAACAGACTATGGGAAGATATGGATTCTATAGTCTGTTTTTATAGTTTTAAAAAGTTTAATAGCTTTAAGACTTCATTAAGTATTTTTACCAGTTATTTATGAAATTGAATAATATTGGTTGATTTTGGAAATACTATAGGGGTAAATTGGATGAAGTTGGAGTAAACAAGGGTATTTATAAGAATAGTCCAACAAAAGTGGTATAGTTCCAACTGCATACAATGTATCTACTACACAGACAATTTTTAAAAGTTGAAGTCAACAGACGAAACTTGGTATGCTAATAGATGTAGCATAAATCAAAGAGTAATTTTAGAGAATAATACTATTTCTACTATTTTTACCATATTAATAAAGTAGATTAAATTTTAATCGGCTAAGTAATAGGTTAGTACATTTGTAAGGTCTGTTTAATTAAACAGACCTTACAAATGCTGGAGTAGACTATTAAGAACGAGGTGGATATATGATAAAGGTTAAGGTAGAAGGACTAACAAAAATATTTGGACGCAATCCCAAACAAGCTTTAAAGCTTTTGGAAGAAGGAAAAACAAAAGAAGAGATATTAAAGATGACAGGTATGACTGTAGGTGTAAATAAAGCATCCTTTGATGTTTACGGTGGTGAAGTTTTTGTTATTATGGGTTTATCAGGAAGTGGAAAGTCAACACTAATTAGATTAATTAATCGTTTGATAGAGCCAACAGCTGGAAGTGTGTTAATAGATAATGAAAACATATCTAAAATGGATAAAAACAAATTAAGAGAAACTAGGAGAAAAAAATTAGGAATGGTTTTTCAAAATTTTGCTTTGTTTCCTCATCGCACTATTTTGGAGAATGCAGGTTACGGTTTAGAGGTACAAGGTATTGCAAAAGATGAAATAAATAAAGTAGCTCTTGATTCTTTGAAAATGGTTGGCTTAGAAGGTTATGAAGATCAATATCCTAGTCAACTATCTGGTGGGATGCAGCAAAGAGTAGGACTTGCAAGGGCATTAGCTAACGATCCAGATGTTTTGTTAATGGATGAGGCTTTTTCAGCATTGGATCCTTTAATTCGTAAAGAGATGCAAGATGAGCTTATGGCATTACAATCAACTATGAAAAAAACAATTATATTTATTACTCACGATTTAGATGAGGCTCTTAGAACTGGCGATAGAATAGCATTAATGAAAGATGGAGAAATTGTACAGATTGGTACACCAGAGGAAATATTAAAAAACCCTGCCAATGAATATGTTAGAAAATTTGTTGAAGATGTGGATAGATCAAGAGTATTTACTGCTGAGGATGTAATGAAAAGAGCGGAAACTATTGATGTAGAAAAACATGGTCCAAGAGTTGCCCTGCAACGCATGAGAAAAACTGGGATTTCAAGTATACATGTTGTAAATAAAAACAAAGAGCTTCTTGGAGTAGTTACAGCAGAGGCTGCTTCAGAAGCAGTAAAAAAAGGTAGTAAAAGTATTTATGAAGTAATGGAAAAGGAAGTTCCACAAGCACCGGTAGATTTATCCTTAAATGAGATATTCGATATGATCTATGATTCGCCTGTTCCAATAGCTGTTGTAGACAACAAAGTTTTAAAAGGAATAATAGTTCGTGGTGCAGTATTAGCTGTTCTTGCTGGAAATGAGGTGAGCAGTGATGAAAAGCATACCCCAAATACCCCTAGCTAACTGGGCTGACTTATTTGTGGCATGGCTGAGAAAAAATGGACAATGGTTTTTTAGTCCCTTGAAAAACTCACTAAGTAGTTTTGTAGATACACTCAGTAAAGGTTTATTAGCTATACCACCTTTAATATTTATACTTATATTTGTAGGTATAGCCTTGTATGTATCTAAGAAAAAACGAGGATTACCAGCTTTTGTTTTATTGGGCTTATTATTAATACAAAACTTAGGATATTGGGAGCAAACTATGTTTACACTGTCATTAGTATTAACAGCTAGTTTGATTTCTATTATAATCGGTGTTCCTCTTGGAATATTTATGTCTAGAAGTGAAATAGTCAAAAGTATAGTAACTCCTATATTAGATTTAATGCAAACTATGCCGGCATTTGTTTATTTAATACCTGCTGTTTCATTTTTTGGTATAGGTATGGTTCCTGGAATTATAGCATCTGTTATTTTTGCTATGCCACCTGTTGTAAGGTTAACTAACTTAGGTATTCGTGAAGTTTCAAGTGAATTAATTGAAGCATCAGATGCTTTCGGATCAACGGAATTACAAAAATTATTTAGAGTTCAACTTCCAATGGCTAAAAGTACTATTATGGCAGGTATAAATCAAACTATTATGCTATCTTTGTCTATGGTAGTTATAGCTTCTATGATTGGAGCAGAAGGCTTAGGAGTAGAAGTTTATAGGGCAGTAGGAAGAAACGAAGCAGGTAAAGGCTTTGTGTCAGGTTTATCTATAGTTATATTAGCTGTAGTCTTAGATAGGATTACACAAGCTCTAAATAGAGGAAGTATTCAAGTAGATAATTAATAGTTTTCAATATAAGCAAGAAAATGTATTTAAAATAATAGGAGGAATTATTTAATGTTTAAAGCAAAAATGAAGAAAGTAAGTATAGTGTTAATAGCAATACTTGCACTAACTGTAGTAGGATGTAGCAAGACAGACAATGATGGAGATCAGACTTTATTAGAACAATTAGATTATAAAATAGTTGGAATTGACGCTGGTGCAGGAATAATGAAGGCGTCAGAAGATGCAGTTAAGGATTATGGATTAGAAAACATTACTGTACAAACTAGCTCAGATGCTGCTATGACTCAAGCTTTAGGAGATGCAATTGAAAATAATGAACCAATTGTAGTTACAGCTTGGACACCTCATTGGAAATTTGCTAGATATGATCTAAAATATTTAGAAGACCCTAAGGGTTCTTACGGTGGAGCAGAGACTATAAACACGATGGTACGTTTAGGATTAAAAGAAGATGATCCAAATGCATATAAAATTTTAGATCAATTCAACTGGAATCCAGAAGATATGGAAAGTGTTATGCTTGAATATAGTGAGGGTATGGAAATAGAAGATGCAGCAGCAGAATGGATTGATGATAACGAAGATAAAGTCAATGAATGGATTGAAGGAGCAGAAAAGGTAGATGGTAAAGAAATCAAACTTGCTTATGTTGCTTGGGATAGTGCAATAGCATCCCATAATGTTGTAGGAAAAGTATTAGAAGATATGGGATACGATGTAACTCTAACTCAAGTAGAAGCAGGAGCAATGTGGGCTGCTGTAGCCAGTGGAGATGCAGATGGACTTCTTTCAGCATGGTTACCAGGAACACACGAACAATTTATAGCTGATTATAAGGATGAAGTAGAAGATTTAGGACCAAACTTAGAAGGAGCTAAAATAGGTTTAGCTGTTCCAACATATGTAGACATTGATTCTATAGAAGATTTGGTTGAATAGACTGACTATATAGGACTATTGAATAATAAAATAATTTTATATGATCCAGACTGGGATTTTATTAAATTCCTAGTCTGGATTTATTTTTGAAATATAGGTTCAAATTATATATATGAAGGTAATAGACACATAGTAAATCTAATTATTAAAAGATAGTAAAAAAGCTACCAATGATAGTCTATAAGTGTTATAATATCATAGGAGATGTTCATATATACGATACTTAAGACAATTCATTTATTAATATTTGAATTGTTTATATATTTTATAAGGAGAGATGTTCATATGGTAAGAACAGTAGGCACTACAGTTAGGGGAATTAGGGCTCCTATTATAAAAGAAGGAGACGACTTAGTGAATATTGTAGTTGATTCGGTTTTAAAGTCCATGGATGCTGAAAAATTTACACTTAAGGATAAAGATGTAATAGGAATAACCGAATCTTTAGTAGCAAGAGCACAAGGTAATTACGCATCTATTGAGGACATTGCTAAGGAAGTTAATACAAAATTTACTGGGGATTTTGCAGTAGTATTCCCTATATTGAGTAGAAATAGATTTTCTCTAGTATTAAAAGGACTAGCTATGAGTGGCAAAAAAATATATTTATTTTTAACCTACCCTTCAGATGAAGTAGGAAATCATTTAATGGATATTGATGCAATGGACCAAGCAGGTGTTAATCCTCACACAGATGTTTTGAGTGAAGAAAAATACAGAGAATTATTTGGAGAACATGTAGTTCATCCATTTACAGGAATAGATTATGTGAAAATGTATAAAGAATTAGCAGTAGACGATAATATAGAAATATTTTTAGCTAATGATGCTAGAGCTGCATTAAAATATACTAAAGAAGTATTAGTTGCCAATATTCATGATAGACATAGAACAAAAAGATTATTATTAAATGCAGGAGCAACAAATGTATATGGATTAGATGAATTATTAACAGAATCTGTAGATGGAAGCGGTTTTAATCCAGATTATGGTCTTTTAGGTTCTAACACAGCCACAGATACTACAATAAAATTATTTCCTAAAGACTGCCAGGAGGTAGTTGAAAGTATTCAAAGTTTAATGCGAGAGAAAACTGGTAAAGATATAGAAGTAATGGTTTATGGAGATGGTGCCTTTAAAGATCCAATGGGTAAAATATGGGAGTTAGCAGATCCAGTAGTATCACCAGGATTTACGAAAGGACTTGAGGGAACACCAAATGAAATAAAGTTAAAGTATATTGCAGATAACGAGCTTAGTAGTTTAGGTAATGAAGATATGGTTGATGCAATTAAAGATAAAATAAAAAATAAAGATAATGGTGATAGAAGTCCAGGTGAAAAAATAGGAACAACTCCTAGACAAATAACCGATCTTTTAGGAAGTTTATGTGATTTAACAAGTGGAAGTGGAGACAAGGGTACACCTATAGTTTTGGTACAAGGATATTTTGATAGCTATGCATCGGAATAAAGGAAAGGAAGAAGCAATTTGGAAAAAGATCCAAAGAATATAAAAGTTGTTATAGGTATGTCCGGTGGTGTAGATTCATCTGTAGCAGCCCTACTTTTAAAAGAACAAGGATATGATGTAATAGGCATTTTTATGAAAAATTGGGATGAGCCAGATGAATTTGGATATTGTACTGCTGCAGAAGATTATGAAGATGTAAGAAGGGTGTGCAATCAAATAGCTATACCTTACTATACGGTTAATTTTGAAAAAGAGTATTGGGATAGAGTCTTTAGCTACTTTTTAGACGAGTATAAAAAGGGTCGTACACCTAATCCAGATGTAATGTGTAATAAAGAAATTAAGTTCAAAGCTTTTTTAGAACATGCATTAAATTTAGGGGCAGATTATTTAGCAACAGGTCATTATGCCCAAGTAGATTATAAAGATGGGGAGTATAGATTGCTTAGAGGTGCAGATTCTAATAAGGACCAAACATATTTTTTAAATCAATTAAATCAATATCAACTTTCTAAAACTATATTTCCTATAGGGCATTTATTAAAAAGTGAATTGAGACAAATTGCAAAAGATAACAATCTTGCCACAGCTAATAAAAAAGATAGTACAGGCATATGCTTTATAGGTGAAAGAAATTTCAAAGATTTTTTGAGCAATTATTTACCAGCGCAGCCTGGTAAAATGATATCTTTAGATGGACAAGTAAAGGGTAAACACGATGGATTGATGTACTATACTCTAGGACAAAGAAAAGGCTTAGGTATAGGAGGGGCAGGAACTGGAGAACCTTGGTTTGTAGTAAGCAAAGACCTTGAAAAAAACATATTGTATGTTACCCAGGGAGAAAATGACCCTAGCTTATATTCTCAAGGACTTATAGCAACAGATTTGCATTGGATAAGTGAGAAGGAGAAGCCAGCTGTTTTTAAATGTACAGCAAAATTTAGATATCGTCAATCAGATCAAAAAGTAACTGTTCATATAGAAAAAAATAATACTTGTAAGGTAATATTTGATAAATTACAAAAAGCAGTAACTCCAGGTCAGGCAGTTGTTTTTTATGATGGAGATTTGTGTTTAGGCGGAGCTACTATAGATAGAACATTTAAATAAAAGATGAAATATTAAATAAAAAATCCTAGTAAAGAAGCTATTAACTTCTTATTAGGATTTTTCTACACTAAAATATTTAGCTTTTTTTACCAGTAGTACAATTTATTCTTTCGGAATGGTCTTTTGAAAGTTCTGGAAGGAATACGTTTTGATAAATTTTAAATCCACCACTAAGATTTTTAGTCTTAAATCCATTTTGCATTAATATTCTAGCAGCAATATATCCTTTAATACCAGATCGACAATAAAGATAAATTATTTTATCCTTTGGTAATTCGTCCATTCTATCTCTAAATTTGCTAAGAGGCATACCAATAGATCCTTCTATAGAACCTAAATCCCTCATAGGAGTTTCATTTAAATCTACCAAAACACCACCATCTTTTACTATATTATCTACCTCATGCCATTGAAGAGTATCTACAAGGCCTTCCATAATATTAGTAGCAACAAATCCAAGCATATTTACAGGATCCTTAGCAGAAGAAAAAGGAGGAGCATATGAAAGTTCTAGTCTTTGTAGGTCCATAACTGTCATATTACCAGCTATTGCAGTTGCAATAACATCAATTCGTTTTTCTACACCAATATATCCTACAGCTTGAGCTCCAAATATTTTACCAGTTTTCTTATCAAATAACATTTTCATAAAAATAGGTAGAGCATTAGGATAGTAGTCTGCATGTGAATCCGGAACTATGTGGATTGCTTGATAGTCTACACCTTGAGCTTTAAGTAGCTTTTCATTATTTCCAGTTGAAGCTACAACCATATCAAAGACTTGTGCCACTGATGTTCCCATTGTTCCAACATATTTTTCTTTTTCACCACAAATATTGTTTGCAACAATTCGACCTTGTTTGTTAGCAGGCCCTGCTAAAGGAATCATAGTTTTATTAGTAGAAATAAAGTCAACAACTTCAATAGCATCCCCTATTGCATAAATATTTTCATTTGATGTTCTTAAATAATCATCTACAACAATGCCGCCACGCTCTCCGATTTGAAGGCCAGCTTCTTTAGCTAATTGACTTTCAGGTCGAACACCTATGGAAAATATTATTAGGTCTGTATCTATTTCTTTACCACTTTGTAATACTAGTTTTTTACCTTGGTTTTTAAATGATTTTACTCCATCACCTAAAACAAGGTTTACATTTTTATTTATTATGTGATTATGAAGTATAGAAGCCATTTCAAAATCAATTGGACCCATTATTTGATCTGCAGCTTCAACAAGAGTTACATTAATACCCTTATGATGTAAGTTTTCTGCCATCTCAATACCTATAAAACCTCCACCTACTACAATTGCAGATTTTGGTTTTTGCTTATCAATATAAGATTGAATAGCATCTGTATCTGGAATATTTCTAAGTGTAAACAAGGTTTTAGCTTCATTTATCCCAGGAATAGGAGGCATAAGTGGACTTGCTCCAAGAGAAAGCACTAAGACATCATAATACTCCTCATATTCTTCATTGGTTTTAAGATTTTTTACACTTATTTTTTTATCTGTTGGATCAATTTTAATAACTTCACTAAAATTACGAATATCCATATTAAATCTATTGGCCATACCTTCAACAGTTTGAACTAATAGCTTTTCTCTCTCTTCTATAATACCACCTATATAATATGGTAGACCACAGTTTGCAAAAGAAATAAATTCCCCTCTTTCAAACATTATTATTTCTGCATTTTCATCCATTCTTCTAAGTCTTGCAGCAGTGGAAGCACCACCAGCTACACCACCTACAATTAATATTTTTTTACTCATTATAAACCCTCCAATAATTATTTTATAGACAAGCATAATAATCAATATATATTTA
>CAYLXY010000042.1:0-10523 GCA_964387405.1 uncultured Clostridiaceae bacterium | reverse complement strand
TATTAATGATAATATTAATATAAATGTCTTTTTCATCTCTTACCTCCTGCCTATAATTGTGTATCTACCTAGTCGGTTAACAGTAGCAGCTAATGAGTGTCCCATTGTTTGACTTGATCTTTGTAATGGTTGCCATGAATTTTTACCTAAATCAAAGTATTGTAAGCTTCTACTATTTAATCTTCTTAAATTAGCCTTCTGAACATCATAGTCTAATATGAAATTCATTGAACCTGCTAGATAATCCATAGGTGTGTTTGTTTTCCCAACATATGCTGATGCCTCTAGATTATAAACAGTTGATAACTGATTTCCTAAAGCAACTTCGGTGTTATCGCTATATGGCGAAATTTTAAACCTAACACCTGCATCAGTTCTTCTACTGTTTTCCCTTATGCTAGCAAGATCAAATGCTGAAGCTTGGAATTCAAGTGTAAAGTCCTTTCCTATTACTTGTATGTTTCTGTATCTACTATCTGTTATTACACTGGCTGGCAAACTAATAACTAAATCTTTACTCCCTGCTAAATTGCCCTTAGTTAAATCTATTTGCATAGTTCCTGTGCCTCTGTCCTTAGATCCTATTACAACATTAGCCACATTTCCAGTTTTACTTATGCTAGTATCTTCTGATAGACCACCATCTTCATCTGGAGGACCCACTACTTTACCGGTTCTTACAGTATTACTCTCCATTGATGGTTTAGATGAACCAAAGTCTCCTAAGGCTTTTACAATGAATCTATAGGAGGTGTTAGGCTCAATATCATTATAGGCAAAGGATGTAAGTTGTGTAGAGCCAACTAGCTCTATTGTAGTTTCATTTGTTACAACATGTATTTCATACTCACTTGCTCCTGATACTGGACCCCAATGTACTCTAATAAATCTGTCGTATACTAGTTCCGCTGCTATCCATGAAGGTGCTGCAATTTCTGGCAGGCCATAGGTTAAATCTGTATATATTGGACTTGCTCCACCATCTGGGTTGATTATTATTACCCCAAAGTTATCTGTTTTTGATTTTGGAGTCTTAATTGTTATAGTTTCGTTGTTTATCCATTCATAATCTATACCTTCTATACTTTCTTCTAATATATAGGGTTTACCTTCTATATATATAATATTTCCTGTTGCTTCTGTATCTTCCGTAAGAGGTGTTATTTTAGGAGCAAAATGTACTTCAGCACCTTCCATAAAACCTGCACCTTTTAATTTGATTTGTTGTTCACCTAAAATAGATATTGTTGTAATAGGTGATTTTTCGTCTGGGTCTGTAGGATCTACTATTGATGTTATTTTTGGGTTGCTGAGGTAGGTGAAAATTCCATTTTGAATTGAAGTTGCATCACTGGGATTAATTACTATTACATCTACCTCCCCATTAATATTTGAACCAGGTGTAATAGCACGTATCTCTTTGCTACTTATAAATTCAACTGATATAGCTTCTTTATTCCCAATCAAAACCTTTAACTTTTTATCCCCTTCACTATTCTTAAAGTTATTTCCCAATACAGTAATACTCGTTCCTCCTGTTTGAGGTCCAATCGCAGGAATAACCTCAGTAACTATTGGTTGTTCCCCTCCATCTTTAAATAATAACACTATGGGTTTATCTCTTAATTCTCCGGTTTTATCTGAGCTAGTAACTCCGCTAATATTTCCTTCCTTCATATTAATGATTTGAATAGAGTAATACTCTCCTATAACATCCTTATCTAGGGTAGGCATAATAAATTCTATACTTTCAGGTTTTCCGTCATCATTTATATTCTTATAGGCAACATCCGACTCTATAGAAATAGATTCTCCTTTCTCACCTAAAGGAATCAATTTTATTTCAGCTCCATTTAGAAAATCTATACCCTCAACTTTTATAAGATTTCCCCCGCGATAATCAAAATCTAAAACTCTAGCATCTTTTCTTTCATTGTTTAAATTGATTTCATCTTCATTTCCTCTATCATTTTCATTCTTTATAACCTCTACAATAAAAGGTTCTGTATCAAAATCAATATATTCAAATTCACCTTCCGCAAGTTCTCCATCGCTATTAGTAATTATTACAGAAACCATTTCTGGATTTCTATATAAATAAGCAGGAGTATATGGTTTTATCATCGTATTCCTAGGGCTAGGATCAAATTTATCAGAATATCCTCTTTCTACGTATAACTGATTGCCTTTGACTTCCACCATAATCATTTCAAAGCCGTTATATGAATCGTTTTCTTCGTTTTCTAATAGATTAAGGGGAATAAACCTTTTTCCTTCAAATTTATTAAATGTGTTTTTATACTGATTGCCACCTTGCTTTAAATTAACTGTTAAATCCTTTGTACTATCATCATATCTAACTATAAGCGATTCATCATTCAAACTTATTATTGCCGGAGCACTTGTTGTAATTAAAGTATTACCTTTGTAGGTAGATTCATCTCTATTAACAAATTGGACCAACATCATTTCTGTATCTTCAAACGTATCGTTTTTTTGATATATCTTAATTTTACTAGGATGGAATTCATCCCCTGTAATTCTAATTTGTTCATTTCCTTCAAAACTTCCATATGGTGGATCTATATTGTTAATACCAGGGTTAGTTCCTTTATATACAAATGATCTTTTATTAGATATACCATAATCATTATTAACTACATATACATCTATTGTACCTCCCTTACCCGCCGGAGAAATTACCTCCAGAGATGTCTCTGTCATTTTCCCTACTATTTGTGCCTGATTATCTCTACTTCCAAAATGTACTTTAGGTAATATTGGTTCTATAAACTCCTGAAAACCTTTTTCTGTATATGATTGGTTTTGTTCCATTAGATATTCCTTGTATTCACTTCTTATATCTTCAATACTTTTTCCTGTAAAATCATCCCTTTTGCCATTACCATTTAAATCATCTTTAGATAGATTGCCTGTATTAGGTTCCTTAAGTTTGAAATTATATCCATTTATTATAACAATATCTCCTCCTGAAGTGCTTCCAATATTACTTCCTGAAATCGTCTCTACTGTATCAATATATGGATCTCGATCTACATATACATAAGTAAATCCTTTTGTTTCATCTGCCCCTTTTCCATCTGGATTTATAACATTAACAAGAACTGGTGTACCATTAATAGGATCTATAGGGCCAGTATAAGGTGGCACTGTAACCATAATTTTATTTGATGACCCTACTCTAACATTCTCTGGGTTAACTAACTCACCATTTATAACTACAATGGGCTTTAAAGAACTTGTAGTAAAGAAACCTGTACCATTAATTTCAACTTCATATCCTCCCTTATGAGATCCCTTATTAGGATTTAAATATTCAATTGTTGGAGGGTCTTCAGGTTTATTAACATATATAAACCCATTTTTACTGTCACGTTTAGCATCTGGATTTACAACAGTGATTGAGTACTCATTATTTTGGCTGATTTGTAATTCAGGCACTTCAACATGTATCTTATTTTCATTAAGTACTTTAACCCTATTTCCTACGATTTTATTATTTTCAACTTTGTATAAGGTTTCCATTGTAAATTTAAAATCTGCTGAATCTGTACTTAATTTATCAGGCGATCTAAATTCAATACCCTTTGTTGTAGGCGTAATATTATATTTTGTTTTATTTTCATCTTGTTTGATAGCAATAATTTCTACACCATCCCTATCAGTAGTAAGTATATATCTATTATCGTTTTCACTGTCACCATCATATAACTCAATTTGTCCATTGCTGTTTATATCTAAAGTGTATATATTTGAATTTCGAGTTAATAATACGCTATGATAATATTCAGCTAATTTAAGACTTTTAAGTATACCCTCACCTTCAATTTGTAATATTTTTTTGTCTGATGTAGATTTATATTCTATTAGTTCAGGTGAAGTATTATTAGGATAGTAATCATTAACATCAGTATTTCCAATCATTACCTTTGTTCCGACTAAACGATTAACATCTGATTTCGAAGCTGTTGGATTTGGCTTTCTAAAATCCTTACCTGTAATTGTAAAATAGCTTCCTGCTGTTCTTTCTTTAGGATTAAAGTCATAAATAGCTGGATCTGTAATAGATCTAGTATATATAAATGGATGAACATCAATAGTTCCATACGAAGGATTGATTACTTGAATTTGAGTTTCTATTTCTCTATCTGAAGGTGGTGCAATAAAAGTAATTTCTGTTTCACTTATTCTATTAAAGTTTCTAGCTTCTATTTCTTTTCCCTCAATAACTAATTTTACATCTTCTTGAAACCCACTTCCTTTTATAATTATTGTTTCACCAGCATCCATAGTTACGCTATATGGATTAACACTACTAATCACTGGTCTTTGATTAGAAACATCAGTATGCACAAATCTAAAGCCAGAGTATACATTTTTATATCCCATACCTTCAGAATTTCTTAAAGGATTAGTAACAGTTAAATTTATATCCCTATTAATATCTTTGGAAGGTACCTCTGTGCCTTTTGGTATTACAATAATAAGTTTATTCCCAATATCATTGTTTTTTGTGCCTTGAACCAATCCACTAGGATTTAAAATTTCCAAACCTATCTCGCTATTTTTATTTTTATCTAATATAACATCACCAATTTCTATTGTTGGATATCGATACTTTCTATCTCCTGTATCTTCATCTTGGTATTCATGAACTAAAAAGTCAGATCCTTTTATAACTAAACGAACATCTTTTTTAAGCTTATATTTTCCTTCATCTCTTTCAACAGAAATACTAGGAGGTGTTATATTCTCAATGCTAGGCTCTACAGCAGTAGGTATAAATGTAAACTTTACATCTTTATTTTTAACTACTTGAGAAAATTCAATTGTTTCATCTTCACCATATTCAATTATAGTTTTAATAATTAAAATAACTTCCTTGGCTGCATTGTCCCCTTGTATATCTTCATTACCAACCTGAGGTATTTCAACAACAATTTCATCTATTCCTTTCGAATCAAGTTTAGAGCTTTTTGAATAGTCATTATAATATATTGGATTGCCAATAATTCCTGTAATCTCCTTAATTACGCTTTTAGCCATTATTTCCTTATCAGAAATATCTCTATAAAATCCAGACCCATAGGTAATTTGTAGTACTTCTCCTTTTTCACCAGAACTAACAATAACACCATTTTTGTTTAAAATCTTTATACTCTCATGCTCACCATCAAACACATCACTAAAGCTTCCTAAAAATTCACCTTCAATTGTTGCTGTATATCCTCCTGCACTTGAACCTGTATCATCTTTTATGCCCGTAATAGATGGTAGATTACTAGCCTCTACAACAAAAAATTTATCCTTCAATATCTTTTGTTTAATAATTTTATCTTCTATATTTAAGCTTTCGCCAACAGCATTTGTAAAAATAACAAAGTATTCCTCTCCAACATCTAGAGTGCTAGGCACTCTTACCTCTAGTTCATCTAGTTGGCCATATTTATTCTCATTATAACTTAACTTCTGTGCCTTATTTTCTTTCGTAAACGAATCTGAAGTATTCTTAAGAAAGAAAACATCTATTTCATTTAAATTAGGTATCTTTTCTCCCCTAAAATAAACACTAGAATCCCCAGGGCCTCTACTAGGTATCATTTCAATATTCTCTGAAATATCTAAGTTTCCATAAACAGAGAATTTATCTTCATAGTTATGAACTCTAATTATTGTAGGTTTTACGGGATTATATTTATACTGTGTCTGTTTAAATTCAATGCTATATGTTCCCGGAACATTACTAACTTTCTTTTTTATTATAGTGTTATCACTCTCCTCTATTACCTCATCTCCAATTATCTTATCATCTGGTGCTGGTCCCTTAAAATAACCATCAATGTCACCTGCTTTAACTTTATCAAATCCTTCTCCTGTAATAGTTATTTTTTTTCCTATATTAATTTTTGAAGAATCTACACTTTCTATAGTAGGTAAATTTGATTCAGCTATTGAGTATACTTCCTTATTTGCATCTGTAATTTGTATGTTTAAATTACTATACTTATCCTCTGTTAATTCATATACTACATATCCAGAATCATTTATTTGTGGAAGTAACTTATCACTTGCTGAAGCAGTCTCAAAATAAATATTCGATTTGTTTACATTTTGTCCACTAATCCTTATAGTCAACTTATGTAAAATTTCATCCTTATAAGTTCTTATCATTTCTATCTTTTCAACATTGATTTTATCATCTGCATAACTAAATAACCCCTCAAAAGGCAACATACCCCACACCATAAGAAATGCCAATACCAAACTAATAATATTCTTAAAAGGCATACTAAAGCTCTTTTTTCTCTTTATATTCTCCATCCTCTGTCCCACACCATCACCCCTTCTTGTCTAATACTTAAACTCAACTACTACAAATATGCCTGAGTTCGTGCTTGTTACTGCAGCTTTCTGATCTATATTGTTAATATAAGCTACTTCCTCAATCCATCTTCTTGTAGACTCATCATATCTTAAAACTTTAAATCTGTTTTCTAATCCTCTTTCATAAGGAATCTCCACATCTACTCTTCCAAAATCAACATTGTTGCCTACAACTTGTATCATTTCAGATTTAATATTATAGTTTTGTAAACCCTTTTTTAAGTTATTTGCTAGAAAAGGCTCTACACGACCAATGTCAACAAAACTTTCATCATATCTATTTTTACTTATAGATAAATCATACATATTAATATTTGCCCATTTTGAATAGGTCTCCAGTTCCCTTAAACTATTACCATCTAAAAATTCAATTTTTCTAACTAATGTTTCTTCACTCATAAGTTCATCTAAATTTAACTCTATGGTATTGTTACTGCTGTACCTATTTAAAGATAGTGTATCTTCACTTCTAGCTACTATTTCCATTACCTTTTCATATCTTTTACTTTCTTTTATGCGTTTACCATCTTCAGGAATATATTGCCCCTTGGGTACAACACTTAATATTCTAACAATAGTTCTTTTATGGTTTATACCGTTTTGAATACTTATATTATGTAAACCAGGTTCTAATTTATCTCTACCGGTAGGTAAATATACTTCTAAATACTCTTCATCACCATGATTTCTTAGATAAACCCTATCCGCTCTAATATCATTAAAATACACATCTATAGTATCACTATAGAAAAAATCCCCCTGTATTATTAAAGGTTCTCTTGTATTATAATCTTCTATTACACTTTGTACTATAATATCCCTATCTGTAACAGAGGGTATAGCCATAGTTGTAAATTCCCAGTTTATAGGGTTATTATAACTTTCTGTAGAATCATTAGCTACTACTCCTTCTTTAATTTCAATATCATATGTGGATTGTGGATCCAATAATTTTACAGGAATATAAAGATATGCCTCTCTTTTTATTCTATCCTTATTAAAAATATAATCATTTATCATGGTAGTGTTAGATGATACTTGATTAATAAAATCAATATCTAAATAATCATTATTATTCTGATCTAGTATTTTACTTTCTAATAAGTTGGTTATCCCAGATAATGTGTTAAATTCTAGCTTTCCATCTATATCTTCAAATGTAACTTTTAAAAAGTATCTTTCTACTCCATTTATAGTTTTAGGATTGATAGCAAGGCCTAAGTAATTTTCATCATACCATTTATCTGCATCACCTTCTGGCTCTTTATCTAAAACTTTCGGATGTTTTTTAGATATTAAATTAAATCTTAATTTGGTATTTATTTTTTCTAGATTACTTTCAACCCAGGTTCCTTCTGGATTATTAAAGTAAAGTACTATATTATAGATCCCCGTATATTCCTCTGCAGAAAATTTTCTAGCATTTTCTCCCCGAATTTTCACCCATAACTCCGTTACATTTCTAAACTCTATGTCTTCTTTACCAATTATTATAGGATCATGCCCTGTAGCCCTTCCTTCCACTGGCTCTAGTACTATTTTTTCAATCTTCTCATGAAAATTATGTCCAAATAGTTTAAATGTCCATTCCCCTTCAGACCATATATCCGTTACTTTAGGATTATTATTTTCTAATGAGTATACTCCCTTGACCCCATCCCATTTACCTTCTACAACAAAATTCACCTCTAAAGATTCTACATTATTTCCTGATCTAGTTTGTAGTGTATTATCTCTAACAAGTAGTCTATAATGCTTTCCCCTCTCCAATTCTTTATTTGGATATAAATATATCTTTGTCTTTTTTACTCCATTTTCAAAATAATAGAAAAATTCATATTTATCTATTCTAAGTGTCTTTTCACGTTCTATCATAGTTTGTTCTTTTAGACTTTCTTCCCATAACACTTCGAATTCCTTATCAAATTCTTCATCAAATTCCTCTATAAATTTCTCTTCATCAAATAATATTTCATTATCTTCAGAATCCCATTTAGCTTTTGCTTCTAATAATGCCTTTGATCTTTCTTCATTTCGCATTTCTTCTTTTTTTATTTGTTTTTCTATTTCTATGTCTATTTTTGTTGGATATTCATCTACTAAATCAATCCTCTGCAATGCATCATAGCTTATTCTTCTTGTATTTCTTGCATCATCTGGTGTTTGCTCTAATATATCATCCTGTGCCTTTGGTATTACTTCTCTATCTAAATCCAAAACCATTGGATTTTCGGGTCCATATTGAGGTGCACCAAATAAAGTGTATGATTTATAAGGTGCTTGTGAATTCTCTTTTATATTCTCTGCCCTAGTTTCTGATGATTTTAACCAATTTGCTACTGTGTTTTTATTATCTGCTTTAGTCCAAAAGGTTAACTTTAAATCCTTTTCCATATTAAATCTATTTACATCTTCAATAACTCTTTTATCTACCCATAATCCATACTTATTAGAAGCTTCCAAATCATATTTAGGTGTTACTTTTAAAATATTATTATTAATTATTTCTACTTTCCCTACAGGAATTTCATCCATATAGGTTAAATCTTCTAATCTTTTGAATTTATCTATATCATAATCATTATTATTCATGGCAACACTTTCTATATAAGTATTACCATCAATAAAATCATCAACTTTAATTGTATTAGGAAATATCTTACTACCCTTGTTTCCTATTATAACTTTGTTTACATCTTCCTTAATAAAATCATAAAGATTATATATAACTGTTTCATCATAAATATTACCCGTATCATCATATTTTGTAGAATCAGCTTTTGGCATTTTATATAATTTAGTCTTAGAGAGTATATCTCCTTGTTTATCAGCCCTTATTGTTTCTTCAAAATGTATGTATATACTGCCATCCTTGCTTAAATTTGTTACTTTATCTCCTGACATAATTATTTCTTTATCATCATGATTTAAATAACGTATATCATCAGATTTATTAATATTTGATGAATAAGTAGTCGGTACTGGAAATTCTCCTTCTCCTCTTGTTATAAAATATAAATCAATCGTTTTATTGACTATAGATTTATTATCAATAATATTAGAATAATCCTTAAATTCCAAAGCATCTTCTTCTATAGTTACTTTGTAAACTGTATGTCTTCTTAATGGAAATATTTTTTTTCCTGCATGATCATTAACATTAAGCAATAAGATTTTATTATTAGTTCCCAATCTTGTACTTAAATAAATATCTCCATTATCTAATGCAAATTCTTTTCCATCTGATGATATTGTCACTTTAGTTTTATCTTTAATATTAACTGGATACTTAAACTCGAATTCTATAGTAGGTTCTACTTCTACATTTTCTTGATTATTGTTAGGATAAGTTCTTTCTAACATATTGTCTGTATAGAAAATAATTTCTTCATAATCATTATTATCTTCTGAAATATTAAATATTTTTGAATTTGGACTACTAGCAAAACTACTATTTTTTAAGTATAAACTATTGTCTTTTAATCTAACTGTATATTTTGCAAAATCCTTTAATGCTCCGTTTTTATGACTAAGTACAAGTTTATTACTATAAGTATAAACATTGAAATTATCTATACTTTCTTCATATTGGTAAGATGGTGGCATATTATAGGAAGGTATACTAGGATCTATTGGCTCCGATATCACTTCTAAATATTGTCCTATATTTTGGTGAAAACCACTAACTAAACCTATATCATCTACAAACTCAAATTCAATTTTTCCTTCCTTATAATCTACCCAAGTTTCATTATTTGAGGGATTTATTCTAACTAAAATATCATTTTCATATATAGTACCAGCACCAGGCCCATCCTTAGCCTTAGTAACAAAGGTATAGTAAATAGCTTTATTATATTGACCCTGATTATTTACTAATGTTCCTTCAGGTATGTATATATTATATAAAGTATGGGGTCTTAATCTAAATGGATGCATATTAGTTTCATTAGGCGGTCCATCTTTTAATGTGAATTTTATGATTCCATTTGTATTATCTATTTCAAATTTATAATTTTCACCCACGAGACTGCCATTTTGAATTATTTTAATATCTTTTTCCTTATTAGCCCCAACTCTAAAGTCTGTTTTAAATAATATATTTATATAAGATAATT
>CAYLXY010000041.1:0-10559 GCA_964387405.1 uncultured Clostridiaceae bacterium | reverse complement strand
AAAAACAATTCATATCTTTATTATATTTTTAAATTAAATATATGGAATATCCTGCTCTATTTTATGCTATTATGTTAGTATCGATAAAATATTAATTATTTATAGTTTTTGGTAAAAAATGTTTCACATGAAACCACTTTACTTTTATTATCATTGAATAATTCATAATTTTTAACTATATGTATTTACAGGAGGCCGATATTTATGAAGATTCGATTTTTAGGTGCAGCAGAAGTTGTAACTGGTTCTAATATATTAATTACATCAGAAAAATATCAGATATTATTAGACTGTGGACTTTTTCAAGGTAGTGAAGACTTAGAAGCCTTAAATAGAAAAGACTTTGATTTTGATCCAGCTGAAATAGATTTTTTACTTTTAAGTCATGCACATATTGATCATAGTGGTAGAATCCCTAAACTAGTAAAAGATGGTTTTAAAGGTAGGATTTTTTGCACTGGAGCAACTAAAGATCTTTGTGAATTAATGTTAGTAGACAGTGCCCACATTCAAGAAAGTGATATGGAATGGGAAAATCGAAAAAGAAAAAGGGCAGGCAAATCAACTATTTCACCTTTATATACAGTGGAAGACGCCTACTTCAGCCTTAATTTTTTTGAATCAGCATTATATGATCAGAAAATAAATTTAAATGAAGAAATATCCATTCGATTTACTGATGCAGGTCATATTTTGGGATCAGCAATTATAGAGCTATGGATAAAAGAAAATAATAATACAGTTAAAATAGTTTTCTCTGGAGACTTAGGAACTAAAGACAAACCTCTTATACGAGATCCTCAGATAGTTGAAGAAGCAGATTACTTAATATTAGAGTCTACTTATGGGGATAGAATTCATGAAAATGTTGACAGCCGAGTTGAAAGACTTACAAATATTATAAATGAAACTACATTAAAAGGTGGAACCGTAATTATCCCATCTTTTGCTGTTGGTAGAACACAAGAACTTATATATGAACTAAAACAGTATTATGAAAATACCACTGATTTAGATATGTTTATGAGAGTACCTATATATATTGATAGTCCTATGGCTACTTCCGCTACACAAATTTTCAAGAAAAATTCTCACTGTTTTGATGATAAAACTAAGAAAATTATTTTAGGTGGTGATAATCCTTTAGACTTTGATAATCTTTATTTTACTAGGGATCACAGAGAATCTATGGCTTTAAATAATTCAGATTTTCCTAAAGTAGTAATTTCTGCTAGTGGAATGTGTACAGCTGGTAGAATAAGACATCATTTAAAGCATAATTTATGGAAGGCCAAAAATAGTGTTGTCTTTGTTGGCTACCAAGCAGAAGGGACTTTAGGAAGAATTTTGAAAGATGGTATCAAAAGTGTAAAAATTTTAGGTGAATCCATAGCAGTATTAGCTAGTATATATAGTGTAGAAGGGTTTTCTGGTCACGCAGATCAACTAGGCCTTTTAGAATGGGTTGAAGGCTTTAAGAAAAAACCTAGAAAGATTTTTTTAGTCCATGGGGAAGAAGATGCATTAAATGCTTTGTCTCATCTAATTAAAGAAAAAACTGGAATATCAACTATTATCCCTAATATGGGGTATATGTTTCAAATAAAAGAAAAAGTAATAAAAACATATTCCGGTGAAATATTAAAGCCAGTTCAAAGAAAAGAAAACATTAGAAAGGAATTACAAAAATTATATAATCAATTTGAAAGCTTAGCTCCTAGAACTGATATGTTTATGGATGATGATTTATTAAAAGAGAAATACCATGAATTGAAAAACAAACTTTTAAATCTTCAAAAGGAACTTTTAGATATTAGTATGATACTAAATAGTAAAAAATAAAATATTCAAATGAAGCCAGTAGAATTAAATTTTCCTTAATTCTACTGGCTTATATTTTTAAATCAAATAGTTGTTTCACAATCAGAAGATTGAGGATTAAGTTTTTCAATAGCCTGCTCACGCATTTTATATTTCATAATCTTACCAGCAGCATTCATTGGAAACTCTGTTACGAAATCAACATAACGTGGAGTTTTATGTCTTGCCATTGATGCACGGGCAAAATCTTTAAGCTCTTCTTCAGTAAGAATTTCCCCATCTCTAAGAATTACACAAGCCATAATCTCCTCCCCATACTGATCATCAGGAACACCAATTACTTGAACATCTTTTACTTTAGGGTGAGTGTAAATAAAATCTTCAATTTCCTTAGGATAAATATTTTCCCCACCACGAATAATCATGTCCCTGATTCTTCCAGTAATCTTGTAATAACCGTTTTCATCCCTTCTTGCTAAATCACCAGTATGTATCCAACCATCTTCATCAATAGCTGCTGATGTTGCTTCTGGCATTTTATAATAACCTTTCATAATATTGTAGCCTCTAGCCACAAACTCACCATCAACATTATCAGGTAAATCTTCACCTGTTACAGGGTCAACAATTTTACATTCTACACCAGGTAAGGCCCGTCCCACAGTATTTACACGAAGTTCAATACTATCATCTACCCTGCTCTGAGTGCAACCTGGAGAAGTTTCAGTCTGACCATAAACAATTGTAATCTCAGTCATATTCATTTTATCTATAACGTCCTGCATAACTTTAGCCGGACAAGGGCTTCCAGCCATAATTCCAGTTCGCATATAAGAAAAATCCGTTGATGGAAAATCCTCATGCTCTAACATAGTTATAAACATAGTTGGAACACCATGGAAACAAGTAATCTTTTCTTCATTAATACATTTAAGCGATTGTCTAGGAGAAAAATATGGTGTTGGCGACATGGTAGTCCCATGAGTCATAGCTGCAGTCATAGCTAAAACCATCCCAAAACAGTGGAACATGGGTACATGAATCATCATTCGATCTGCCGTAGAGAGATCCATATTGTCACCTATGTTTTTACCATTGTTAATAACATTATAGTGGGTAAGCATTACCCCTTTTGGAAAACCAGTAGTTCCCGAAGTATATTGCATATTACAGACATCATGCCTATTAATAGCTAAGGCACGACGATAAACTTCTTCAAGAGTCGTTTGCTCACTCAAGTCCATAGCTTCATCCCAAGTCAAACAACCCTTTTGACGAGAATCTATAGTGATGATATTTCTCAGAAAAGGAAGTCTCTTTATATATAAAGGTCTCCCAGCTTCAGCGTTTTCTAATTCAGGACAAATCTCTTTTATAATTTCTATATAATTAGAGTCCTTATATCCATCAATCATAATTAAAGTATGAGTATCTGACTGACGAAATAAATATTCTGATTCATGAATTTTATAAGCTGTATTAACAGTAACTAAAACAGCTCCAATTTTGGTTGTAGCCCAAAAGGAAATAAACCATTGTGGAATATTAGTTGCCCAAATGGCAACTTTGTCTCCTGGCTTAACACCTAAAGCAATTAATGAACGAGCAAAAGTATCTACATCATCCCGAAACTCCGAATAAGTTCGGGTATAATCTGAAGTAGTGTAGCGAAAAGCATATTGATTTGGAAATTCATCAACAACACGATCTAATAATTGTGGAAATGTTAAATCTATTAAAATATCTTTTTCCCAAATATACTTTCCTGTCTTACTGTTATTATCGTATAAGTGATCCTTTAAGGTTTCTTTTCCTAAATAATGACTCATATAAGAGGCATACATTGGAAAAACTATTCCCGCTTCAGCTAAATCAGGTGCCCAACGTTTGACCCATTCTAATGAAAGATAACCTTCATAATTTATAGAACGTAAAGCCATCATGACTTTATCTAATGGTAGGTCACCTTCACCCATTATCTTATATTTTACATCCCCATTTTCTATTACTGAATCTTTAATATGAACATGCTTAATATAAGCACCCAAGTTTTGAACAGTCTGTTCTGGTGTTTCATCTGCAAATCGATAAGGATGATTAATATCCCAAAGGGCAGCAACAGCATCGCTGGAAATATCACCTAACAATTTACAAAGACGAGTAGTGTCAGAATAAACACCATTTGTTTCAATAAGTAAAGTTACTCCCTTTTCTTCAGCCAAAGGAGTTAATCGTCTAAGTGCTGCAAGTACCACCTTATCATCAACCTCATCTGTAGGATGTGGTTTGTCATCAGCAAGAATGCGGACATAAGGGGTTCCTAGTTTTGAGGCTAATAAAATATATTCAACAATTTCCTCGTGATTCTCTTCAGATTTATCAGAAAGGCTCAAGCAAGATCCAGACGATAAACAAGGGATTTCTAAACGCAATTGTTCAAGTTTTTTAATAGTTTGCGGAAGTTGACTCTCAGTAAAAGGTTGAGCCTTAACAGCAAATATATCTTCACCAAGTCCACGAATTTCAATACCATCAAAGCCAAGGTCACTGGCCATAGAATAGATTTCAGTCCAGCTAAAATTTGGACAACCAAGTGTTGAAAATGCAAGTTTCATAAAATTTCCTCCTCTTTAGAATCTGTAAAATTGAACATAGGTATTTAGTGTATAATAATATGGAGCATAAAAAATGTCAATAGTTCAAAATGATTTAAGTATATAATTTATCCTAACTTTTCCTCTATAAGTTTAGCCAATCCTCTTGCCAATAGATTTAGTTCTTCCTGATCTTCGCCTTCCAACATTACCCTTACTAAATCTTCTGTACCTGAAGGTCTAATTAAAACCCTTCCTTGACCAGTCATCTTTTCTTCAATAGTTTTAATCTCTTCCATTATTACAGAGTCTTCCTCATACTTATTTTTATTTTCCTTTTTAACCTTAGCATTGACTAATACTTGAGGATAAGAGGTCATAATATTAGCTAGTTCTGATAATTTTTTACCTTCTTCCTTGATTATAGAAATTAATTGAACAGCAGTTAAAAGTCCATCTCCCGTAGTGTTGTGATCTAAAAAAATAACATGACCTGACTGTTCTCCACCTAAGGAATAATCTCCTTTAATCATTTCTTCTAGGACATATCTATCTCCTACTTTGGATTTTATAACCTTACAGCCATACTCATTCATAGCTATTTCAAATCCTATATTGCTCATAACTGTAGCCACAACTGTATTGTTTTTAAGTTTATTATGCTTTTTTAAGTTAGCAGCACATATTGCTATTATATGATCTCCATCTACAATATTCCCTTTTTCATCTACAGTAATTAGGCGATCTGCATCTCCATCAAAAGAAACTCCAATATCTGCTTCAACTTCTCTTACTAATGCTGCCACCTTTTCAGGGTTAGTGGATCCACAATCATCATTAATATTCATACCATTTGGTTGATCATTAATAATAAAAACATCAGCACCTAAATCTTTTAATAGTTTTGGTGCAGCTTTATAAACTGCTCCATTTCCAGTATCTACAGCAATTTTTAGTCCTTTAAAATCACAATCTAGTGTTGTTTTCAAAAAATCAGTGTATTCATCTATACTATTTTCATCATAAATAATTACACCAACATCCTTGCCCTCTACTCTAAAATCTACATCCTTATTATTTATAATATATTCTTCTATTTTGTTTTCAACTTCATCTGATAGCTTATATCCTTCATTATCAAAAAATTTAATACCATTATGTTCTGCTGGATTATGAGAAGCTGAAATTACAATTCCAAAATCTGCCTCTAGGTATCTAGTTAAGTATGCTACACCGGGTGTTGGAATAACACCTACAGATACTACATCAACTCCCATTGATAAAATTCCTGCTGTCATTGCTGATTCTAATAAATCTCCAGATATACGTGTATCTTTTCCGATAACTGCTTTTGCCTTTTTATCCTTATTTCCCTGTATTAATACATAGGCTCCTATACGTCCTAATTTATATGCTAGTTCCGGAGTTAAATCCCTATTTGCAATTCCCCTTACACCATCTGTACCAAACAACTTTCCCAATTTTTATGCCCCCTTGTTAATATATACTATATGCACTATTATTCTAAGTTTTACTAGGATAATACTTTCCTAACAAATAAAACCTCACTATTATAATTTGTTTTCTCTAGAATATTATACCATAGCTACAATAATAGAAAAAGTCGTCAATAGTCTTATATTAGGATATTATAGGAAAATAAAAACTCTCACCTTATTCTCGATGAGAGTTTTTATTTTTATTTTAAAATTATTTATTTAACTAATGCTGCTCCTCTTTCAAGAGCTTCTTTGTTTAATGGAAGTAAATGTTCTCTATGTGGCCCATATACTTTTTTGAAAGCTTCAAGTACTGAATCAACTTCTACAGCCTTTGTAACCTCTATATAAGCCCCTAGGAGTACCATATTGGCTACCCTGTTGTTTCCTAATTCTTGGGCAATATCATTGGCATTTACATAATAAGCATTAACATCATCTCTAGCTACTTTTCTGTCTATTAAAGAGCTATTAACTATTATTACTCCGTCTTTTACCAGGCTACTTTCAAACTTATCAAGAGAAGGTAAGTTCATTATAATTGCAGATGTTGCATCATTTGTAATTATAGGAGACCCTACAGGAGAGTCAGATACTATAACAGCACAATTTGCAGAACCTCCACGCATTTCTGGACCATAGGATGGTAACCAAGAAACTTGTTTATCTTCTATCATTCCAGCATAGGTTAATAATTGACCTGCGGACATAACTCCTTGACCACCGAACCCTGCCAATATTATTCTTTCTGTTGCCATCTTATTTCCCCTCCTCTGGTGTACGAAAATTTCCTAATGGATAGTAAGGAATCATATTATCTTCTAACCATTTCATTGATTCTGGAGCTGATAATCCCCAGTTTGTTGAGCATGTAGAAAGTACCTCTACAATAGCAAAGCCTTTTCCTTCTATCTGTACCTCAAATGCTTTTTTAATAGCTTTTTTAGCTTTTCTAATGTTTGCAACATTATGGACAGATACTCTTTCTACAAAAACTGCTCCATCAATTGTAGCTAACATTTCAGACATTTTTATAGGTTTACCTGATAACTCTTCTGATCTTCCTTCTGGTGCTGTTGTAGCTTTTTGTCCAATTAAAGTTGTTGGAGCCATTTGTCCACCAGTCATTCCATAAATAGCATTATTAACAAAAATTGTAGTAATCTTTTCACCTCTATGGGCTGCATGTACAATTTCTGCTGTACCAATGGAAGCTAAGTCCCCATCTCCCTGATATGTGAACACAACATTTTCTGGAAGAATTCTTTTAATCCCAGTAGCTACTGCTGGTGCTCTACCATGAGCTGCTTCATGCATATCACAATTAAAATAATCGTAGGCAAGTACAGAACATCCTACTGGAGCTACTCCAATAGCTTCTCCAAGTACATCTAGTTCTACCAATACTTCTGCTACTAGTCTATGAATGATACCATGGGTACATCCTGGACAATAGTGAGTTTGTTTATCTGTTAATCCTTCTGTTCTCTTAAACACAACAGTCATTATTTTACACCTCCTAAAACTTCCTTAGCTTTTTCAACAACTGCATCTGGTGTAGGAACCATCCCACCTGTTCTTCCATAAAAATGTACTGGAAGTCTTCCTTCATTTGCAATTTTTACGTCATCTATCATTTGGCCCATACTCATTTCTACAGATATAAGAGCCTTTACACTTGTTGGAATTTCCTTAAATGCTTTATTTGGAAATGGCCATAATGTAATTGGCCTAATAAGTCCTGCCTTTATTCCTTCTTTCCTTAAATCCTCTACAGAATTCTTAACAATTCTTGCAGTAGTACCATAAGCTACAAAGACAATTTCTGCATCTTCTGTTTTATACATTTCATACATTGTTTCATTTTCTTCTATTTCTTTATATTTTCTATCTAATTTAAAGTTATGATCTTCAAGTGCTTGTGGGTCTAAAAATAGAGAATTAATAATATTTGGTTTTCTTTTACCTTTTGTTCCTCTTGTTGCCCAATCCTTTGCTGGTAAATCTCTCTTTTTAGGCTCATTAAACTCAACAGGTTCCATCATTTGACCAATCATACCGTCTCCTAGAATTATTACTGGTGTTCTGTATTGATCTGCTACATTGAAAGCTTCCATTGTTAAATCAACAGCTTCTTGAACTGTAGCTGGTGCATATACTGGATGTCTATAGTCTCCATTTCCTCCACCTCTTGTACACATGAAATAGTCTGCTTGTGAAGGTTGAATTCCACCTAGGCCTGGACCACCTCTAGATATGTTTATAATAACACACGGTAACTCAGCTCCAGCTATATAACTGATTCCTTCTTGCTTTAAAGCAAGTCCTACTGAAGATGATGATGTTAGCACTCTTTCTCCTGTACCAGCAGCTCCATATATCATATTAATAGCAGCTACTTCCGATTCAGCCTGAAGAAACACTCCTCCTATTTTAGGTAATTCTCTAGCCATAAATTCAGGTAATTCACTTTGTGGTGTAATTGGATATCCGAAAAAATATTTGCATCCTGCCTTAATAGCAGCAGCACCAAGTGCTTCGTTTCCCTTCATTAATATCTTTGACATATAATTTCCCTCCTAACAATATTATATTAATCTATTCTTTCTACAGTAATTACTAAATCTGGACAAATAGTTGCACAATTTGCACAAGCAATGCACTTATCCATCTCACGCACTGTAGCTGGATGGTATCCTTTAATATTAATTCTATCTTTGTCCATTTCTATTATTTTAACAGGACAAGCAGTTACACACAATCCACAGCCTTTGCAACGATTTTCATCAAATGTAACTCTACCTTTGATTTTTGCCATTTTAAACCCTCCTTCATTTATAACTATATTTCTACTTGCAATAATAAATATATCTAATGCCTTCATCAACTATGTTTCCAGCAATAAGAATCTTGCTCTTTACATCCAATCTTCACGCATAATCATTTTAATAGGCATAAGCTTGCCTTCTATATCTTTTGGTAATTCTTTTACAATACTTTCTATAGCACAAACATACTTAATTGGTATATCTAATTGGTCTGAAACTTTTTTGCAAAGATCCTGACCTTTTAAAACATCTTCCACTGTAGTATACCTTAATAAGTGGGTATTGTTAATGAGCCCTGTTACCTTTGCCCTTGAAGTTTTTTCAATAGCTTTTATATGATCTATAACCCCTTCTACTGTTTGTGTTTCAAGTCTATTTGCATTAACTACACAAAACATATCATATTTACCAGATATTAAATATTCTTGGTATCTACCCAATGTCCTTGCACCTGCTGAATCTCCACCAATATCCATTATTAAGTCATAATCTTCATTTTGTAATGGTGCTAAAATCGATCCAGAAATAGAAGGTAAGTCACTACCGGATCCATCTACATAACCAAACTCCACTAAAATACCATGATTTCTTAAAAGTTCAGCCTTTTCCCTACTTCGAAAATATGGATTTACAACATCTAAATCAACCAGTGCAACTTTTCTACCTTGTTCTGCTAAACTAATAGCATAATTTACTGAAAACTCAGTTTTCCCACTACCATAATGTCCTATAATAATACGAATTCTTTTATCTTTAAGCATTTTTATCACCTTTACTGGTATTTTTTTGCCTCTTCTTCTCCACGTAATACTCTTAGTCCGCCTTCAGCTAAAGCTTCCATTTCATCTTCGCCAGGATAAATTAAAACCTTTGAAATAAATTCTACATTTTCCTTAATCCAGTCTGTAAAATTTTGGTCATGTGCAATTCCACCTGTCAGTACTATAGCATCTACTTTACCTTTTAATACAGCTGCACAGGCACCAATTTCTTTAGATATTTGATATGCCATAGCTTTGTAAATAAATTCCGCTTTTTTGTCTCCTTCTTTTATCATTTTTCCAACTTCTCTAGCATCATTTGTTCCAAGATATGCTACAAGTCCACCTTTACCTATAATTAGCTTTTTCATCTCATCATGAGTATATTCTCCGGAGAAACAAAGGTTTACTAACTGCCCTACTGGTAATCCACCAGATCTTTCGGGGGAGAATGGACCATCACCATCTAAAGCGTTATTTACGTCTATAACTTTTCCCATTTTATGAGCACCTATAGTAACTCCACCGCCTATATGTGCAACAATTACGTTTACATCTGTATAGGATTTTCCCATATTTCTTGCTACTCTTCTTGCAACAGCTTTTTGATTTAATGCATGAAAAACAATTCCTCTATCTATTTGTGGTATGCCAGATATTCTGGCTATATCTTCTAATTCATCAACAACAACTGGATCGACTATAAAGGCTGGAATACCTACTTCTTTTGCCATTTCGTAAGCAATTATTCCTCCTAAGTTAGAAGCATGTTCCCCAATTGTTTTTAAATCATTAATCATATTTTTATTTATCAAATATGTCCCACCCTCTACAGGTTTTAGTACTCCCCCCCTTCCTACTATTGCATCAAAATCTTTCAACTTGATACCTTTTTCATTTAATAGTTCAAATATAATATTTTTTCTAAATTCATATTGATTAAATATAGTTTTATATTGTTCAATCTCCTTAGTAGAATGTCTTAGCACTTCTTCAAATAAATTTTTTTCATTATCAAAAATAGCAATCTTTGTTTATGTGGCTCTTGGATTAATC
>CAYLXY010000040.1:0-10620 GCA_964387405.1 uncultured Clostridiaceae bacterium | reverse complement strand
TTAATATATTTTTTCTTTTAATTTGTAAAAGCACAAGCCCATAATGGGCTTGTGCTTTTGTTTTTATTTTCTTTTATTTCTCCAGATCTATTCTTTTAAAAATTTCATCTAATGCTTCTATAGTTCTGTCTATATCCTTTTCTTCAATTATGAAAGGCGGAAGAAATCTTAATACGGTTTTAGCCGTACAATTTATTAATATACCCTTTTCCATCATTTCCTTGGCAATCGATGCCCCTTCTATTTCTAACTCTAAGCCAAGCATTAGCCCTTTACCCTTTGTCTGCTTTACCCAAGAATATTTGTCTACAAATTTTTCTAATTGATCTCTGAAATAGTTTCCTTTTTTCTCAACTGACTCCCAAAGCTTCTCCTCTATAATATGTTTTAATGTTGCTAGAGAAGCACTACAAGCCAATGGGTTACCTCCAAATGTAGTACCATGATCTCCAGGACTAAAAGCTGATGCTACCTTGTCCGTAGCTAGTATGGCGCCTATGGGAAAACCATTACCTAAAGCCTTTGCCAAGCTCATAATGTCTGGCTCTACACCGTAATGTTCATAAGCAAATAACTTTCCTGTTCTTCCAATCCCACATTGTATTTCATCAAAAATTAAAACTATATCCTTGTCTACACATATATTCTTCAATTCTTTTAAAAATCCTTCTTTTGCAGCAGTAACTCCACCTTCACCTTGTATAGGCTCTACAATAATAGCACATGTTTTATCTGTAATTTTAGATTTTACAGACTCTATATCATTAAATTCTGCAAATGAAAAACCTGCAGGCATAGGTCCAAAACCTTCCTGGTATTTTTTGTTAGCAGTTACACACAATGTTGCAATAGTTCTACCATGAAAGGAAGATGTCATAGCTATAACTTCATTTCTACTAGCTCCATATTTTTTATATGAATATTTTCTTGCAAGCTTTATTGCTGCTTCATTGGCTTCTGCCCCACTATTACAGAAAAATGCCTTATCCGCAAAAGAATTTTCTACTAAAATCTTTGCTAATTCTACTTGCTCTGGAATCCAATATAGGTTTGCAACATGCATTAATTTCTCTGCCTGTTCTTGTATTGCCTTAACTACTAGTGGGTGACTATGGCCTAGGCTACATACCCCTATTCCTGATACTAAATCCAAATACTCTTTTCCTTTTTCATCCTTTAGGTGACATCCTTTTGCTTCTTCAATAACCATTGTTCCACGATTATAAGTATTCATACTGTATTTATTGCCCATATCAACAATATTACTCATTATCAACTACCCCCTCTATTTTGTAATCATAGTTCCTATACCTTCATTTGTGAATATCTCCAAAAGAATAGAGTGACGCTTTCTACCATCTATTATATGTGCTTTTTCTACACCACCATTTACTGCATCGTAACAACATTTTACTTTAGGAATCATTCCTCCACTTATGGTGCCTTCACCTATATATTCATCTATTTCTTCCGTTTTAATATGAGATATAACTGTAGAGCCATCATTTTGATCTTTCATAACTCCTTTTACATCTGTAATTAAAATTAATTTTTTTGCGCCCAACTCTGCTGCTAGTCTTCCTGCCACTTCATCTGCATTAACATTATAAGTTTCTCCTTGCCTACCATAGGCTATTGGTGAAATTACAGGAATATATCCTTGGTCAGTTATAGTATTAATTAGACTAGTGTCAACCTTCTCTACTTCCCCTACTAGTCCTAATTTAGGATCTTTTTGTTTTGCCATAAAAGTTCCACCGTCTTTTCCGCTAATACCGATAGATTTTACATTGTTTGCATTTATACGCGAAACAATTTGCCTATTGATCTTTCCAGACAGAACCATCTCTGTAATTTCCATAGTTTCTTCATCCGTTACCCTCAAACCATCTACAAACTTTGATTCTTTGCCCAATTTATCCATCATGTTGGTGATTTCTGGACCCCCACCATGAACAACTACAGGATTAATTCCAACAAATTTCATTAATATAATGTCCTTAATGACACTATGTTTTAACTTCTCATTGACCATAGCATTACCACCGTATTTTATTACAACTGTTTCATTATGAAACGATTTTATATAGGGTAAACTTTCTATTAATACATTTGCCTTTTCACATGGTGATAACTTCATCTATATGCCTCCTAAGATCTATAAGATCCATTAATTTTTACATAATCGTAGGATAAGTCGCAGCCCCATCCTCTAGCTCCTTCATTACCACTTTTTAAATCTACAAGTATTTTTAAGTTTTCTTCTTTTAAAATTTGGTCCATATTGTCTTCATTAAAACCTGTTCCTTGTCCATTTTCGATAATCTTTATCATGTCGTCTTCTTTACCTAAGAAAACCTGAATTTCATCTATATCAAAATTTGCTTGTGAATAGCCAATACTGCATATGATTCTTCCCCAATTTGCATCTTCTCCAAAAAAAGCAGTTTTTACTAGGTTGGAATTTAAAATACTTTTAGCAACTTTCTTTGCATCTGTAGAGGATTTAGCATTAATTACTTCTACCTCTATAAATTTAGTAGCCCCTTCTCCATCTTTTACAATAGATTTAGCTAAATACTCATTAACATAGTAAAATGCTTCTATAAATTTTTCTACATCCGGATGTTTTTCATTAATAATTGTATTCTCTGCCATACCATTTGCCATTATACTAACCATATCATTTGTACTTGTGTCCCCATCTACAGTAATCATATTATAAGTTTTATCTACTGTGTCTTTTAGCAGTGTCTGAAGAAATTCCTCTTCTATATTGGCATCTGTTGTGGTGAATGCTAACATAGTTGCCATATTTGGTTCAATCATGCCAGAGCCTTTAGCAATTCCCCCTATTGTAACTTGTTTTCCATCTATTTCTACTGTTACTCCTATGTTTTTAGCACTTGTATCCGTAGTAAGAATTGCTTGTGCTGCTGCTTGTCCACCTTCACAGCTCAAATTTTCAGCTGCTTTTTTAATGCCTGGTATTACAACTTCCATCGGTAAAGGAACACCTATTATACCAGTAGAAGCTACTAAAACATTTTTTGGGGGTATATTTAATTCCTTAGCTGTTGCTTCAGCCATGGCTACTGCATCCTCGTAACCTTGCTGTCCAGTACAAGCATTAGCATTACCACTATTTATAATAATAGCTTGAACTTTGCCACTAGTAATATTTTCTTTGCATAGCAATATGGGAGCTGCACATGCTTTATTTGTGGTAAAAACTCCTGCTCCTTTTGCCAATACATCGCTTGTTATTAATGCCATATCTTTTTTAATTTTTTTAAGTCCTATATGCAAACCACTTGCCTTATAACCTTTAGGTGAAGTAACATTTCCATCAAAAACTTTAAAATTCTTCATATTTTTCTCTCCTTTTAAAATTATTAAGGCCATATAGGTGGTTGCTCTAAGCCCTCTCCGCTGTCAAAGCCAAACATTAAATTCATGTTTTGTACTGCTTGACCTGCTGCCCCTTTGACTAAATTATCTATAGCACTAACTATAATAATATTATTAGTTCTTTCATCTACCTTAAAACCTATATCACAATAATTAGAACTATAAACTGCTTTTGTTTGAGGTAGTTCTCCTTGATCTAATATTCTTACAAACTGTTGATTAGCATAGTAATCAGTCAATATATTTTTTATTTCTTCTGCTTTTACATTATTAGTATTATCTAAGTAAATTGTACTTAAAATTCCTCGTGTCATAGGTGCAAGATGTGGTGTAAACTGTATCATAACTTCTTTTTTAGCAGCTATGGATAGTTCTTGTTCAATCTCTGGTATATGTCTATGACCACCTATATTATACGCTCTCAAGTTTTCATTACATTGGGAAAATAAATTTCCATCTCCAAGTGATCTACCTGCTCCAGAAACTCCTGATTTTGAATCTACAATTACTCTATCATTGCTAATTAGATTTTCCTTCAATAAAGGATATAATGGTAAAAGAATACTTGTTGGATAACAACCTGGGTTTGCAACAAGCTCAGCCTTGCTAATATCATCACTATATATTTCACTTAAGCCATATATAGCCTTGTTTAATATGTCTTTAGCTTCATGCTTTGTATCATACCATTTCTCATATGTGTCAGCATCTTTAATCCGAAAGTCTGCCGAAAGATCCACAACCTTTTTACCTTTTTCTAATATCTTTTTTACTAAATCTTGACTTAATCCATGTGGCAAAGCAGTAAATAGTACATCTATATTATCTAAATCCTTTTCTAAATCTATTGAAACACATTTATCATTTACTATGTTTTTGAAATTAGGATAAACTTTACTATATTCCATAGAGGCATAACTTCTTGAATCTAAAAATTTTATATCTAATTTACTATGTCTAGAAACTAATCTTACTAATTCCGCTCCTGCATATCCTGTTGATCCTATAATACCTACTTTAATCATGTCCTCACCTTTCCCTTTTCTATTCACTATATTTATAATAAATTAATAATTATTTACTTGTCTTAAATAATTATACACAAAAACTCATAATTATGCAATGGTTTTTTGTTTTTATACAAAAAAAGCGAATCAAATGATTCACTTTTTAGTATTCCCAATTAATATACATTTTAATTTTCTTATTATTCAAGCCATGAAGCTATGGCTTTTAGATTTAAAAACTAAGATTCCTCGACAAGCTCGGAATGACAAAACCTGGGTAATTAATAAAAAATGCATATTAAAAATAGTTGTCATCCAGAGGAGCGTAGCGACGAAGGATCTTTGTTTTCAACCCCAAGATTCCTCGTTATACTTAGAATGACAAAGCCACTATATTTTTTACTTAACATCAAAACTAACTAATGAGCCATGGGGACATCCCCCATGGCTTCTTTGTAAATAAATTTAAATATAATCTTATTACAGTGCTTCTATAACTGCATCTCTAAATTCTGTAGTAGATAGTTTGCCACCAATATCTATAGTACATCTTTCTTTTACTTTAAGTAAATTTTCTAGAGCTTTTTCAATTTTAAGTGCTGCCTCAGGTTCGCCTATATGTTTCAACATCATTGCACCTGATAATATAGCCGATATAGGGTTGGCAATGTTTTTGCCTGCAATATCAGGAGCTGAGCCATGAACAGGTTCGAACATAGCATAATCATCTCCTATATTAGCACTTGGAGCTATGCCTAATCCTCCTATTAAACCTGCACCTAAATCTGATAAAATATCTCCATATAAATTCGGTGCTACAATAACATCAAAGTCTTTAGGATTCATAACCATCCTCATTGCCATAGCATCTACTATTATATCTTCAAATTCTATGTCTTTATAATTTTTTGCTACTTCTTTACCAGATTCTAAAAATAATCCATCAGCAAGTTTCATAATATTTGCCTTATGGGTAAGTGTCACCTTACTTCGCTTTTGCTCTTTTGCAAGTTCAAATGCATAATTGCATATTTTTAAACTAGCATCCCTACTTATTATTTTAATACTTTCTGCTACATCGTCTGTAACCATATATTCTATTCCTGTATATAAACCTTCTGTGTTTTCTCTTACAACAACAAAATCTAAATCTTTATATAAAGAATCTACGCCATCAAAAGATTTTACAGGTCTTATATTAGCAAATAGTTTAAAGTGTTTTCTCAGTGCAATATTTACACTTCTAAAACCTGTACCTACTGGAGTAGTAAGAGGTCCTTTTAAAGCAATTTTATTTTTTTCTATACTTTTTATAGTTTCATCTGGTAGAGGGTTTCCATACTTCTCGTAAGCTAAAAGACCTGCCTCCTGTTTATCCCAAGTAATTTTAATTCCTGTGGCTTCTATTATTTTAGCCGTTGCATCAATAATATCTTTTCCTATTCCATCTCCATAAATTAAAGTAACTACTCTTCCCACGATTTTTCCTCCTATAATTTAATAATAAATGGGCGGTCAAAGACCGCCCTACATGTTGCTACTACAATAGTGTAGGTTTAATAACACTTAATTACTATTTACCACCACTTATTGTATTTAAAAGTCCGCCACTTTTTAATATATTAGCATGTCTTTCTGTTATATCTAAGTTCATAATATATTGTAAATTTTTAGTTTTATTTAAAACTATTACTTTATTAGAATCTATACTAGAAAGAAGGTTGTTTATCTCTAAATCATCAAAAGCATCTATAGTTTCATAATCATCACTATTTTTAAATACCAAAGGTAGTATTCCATTATTAATAAGATTATTTTTATGAATTCTTGCAAATGACTTTGCCATAACAGCCTTTATACCTAAGTATAATGGTGCTAATGCTGCATGTTCACGACTTGATCCCTGACCGTAATTTAAACCTCCAACTATCATTCCACCACCATATTTTTTTGCATTTGTTGCAAAATCTTTATCTAATTGAATAAAACAAAACTCAGCTAAATAAGGAATATTGGATCTAAATGGCAATAATTGTGCATTAGAAGGCATAATATGATCTGTAGTTATTCCATCTCCAACTTTAATAAGGGTCTTTCCTGTAATTGAATCTTTTAGTGGACTGTTTTTAGGAAATGGTTTTATATTAGGTCCACGTATTATTTCTACATCTTGGCCTTTTTCTGCTGGTTTTACAATCAAATTATCATTAACTAAAAATTCATCTGGAATTTCTATATTTAAATCAACATTTTTATCAAAATCTTCTACTCCTGCAATATAACCTTTTAATGCAGATACAGCTGCTATTTCTGGGCTGACTAAATAAACATCTGCACTTTCTGTTCCACAACGTCCTTTAAAATTTCTATTAAAAGTTCTTAGAGAAACCCCATTAGTATTTGGTGCCTGACCCATTCCTATACAAGGTCCACAACCACTTTCTAATACTCTTCCACCTGCATCTATAATTTTAGCTAAGGCTCCATTTTTAGATAGCATAGTTAGAACTTGCTTAGAACCTGGTGATACTACTAAAGAAACATTTTCATTAACAGTTTTACCATCTAATATATTTGCAACCTTCATAAGGTCTACAAAAGATGAATTGGTACAGCTACCGATTGCTACTTGACTAAGTTTTCTTCCTCTAACTTCTCTTACAGGAACTACTGCATCTGGAGAATGAGGGCATGCAATCATTGGTTCTAACTTATCTAAATCTACTTCTATTACTTGGTCATATACAGCATCTTCATCAGCTGAAAGTTCTACAAAATCTTCTTCTCTGCCTTGGGCTTTTAGAAAAGCTAAAGTATTTTCATCTGATGGGAAGATTGAAGTTGTTGCACCAAGTTCCGCACCCATATTAGTTATTGTACCTCTTTCTGGTACAGAAAGGCTTTTTACACCTTCTCCTCCATATTCAAATACTTTGTTTACTCCACCTGAAACAGTGCACTTTCTCAGCACTTCTAAAATTATATCTTTAGCACTTGTATAATAATTTAATTTTCCCTTTAAATTTACTTTAACAACTTGAGGAGTTTTTATAAAATATTCTCCACCTGCCATGGCTACAGCAACATCTAGGCCTCCTGCTCCTATTGCAATCATTCCTAGTCCACCACAAGTTGGTGTGTGACTGTCAGAGCCAAGTAAAGTGTCTCCTGGCACTCCGAATCTTTCTAAATGCACTTGGTGACATATACCATTACCTGCTTTAGAGAAATATATACCATACTTCTTTGCAACAGTTTGAATATATAAATGGTCATCAGCATTTTCTGGACCAGATTGTAACATATTGTGATCTATATAGGCTACTGATAGTTTAGTTTTTACTCTATCTATATTCATAGCTTCAAATTGTAAATATGCCATAGTACCTGTTGAGTCTTGAGTTAGTGTTTGATCTATTTTTATACCTATATCACTATCACTACCGTATTCTCCGCTAACTAAATGATTTCTTAATATTTTTTCCGTTAAAGTCATCCCCACAAAAAGCACCTCTTCCTAAATTGAACTTTCTTTACATTCCTCATATTCATTATTATTTAAACATACTTTTGAAATCTCTACCATTTCTTTTATTGTAATATTGCTGGTTCTTCCTTTTTCATATTCTTTATCAATCCACTCTTTAATAGGGATTAATCTTTCATCGTATTTTGTAAGCTTATCTTCACCTTGTTTATTAAAATGACTATTTATAAAGTATGCAATACTAGCAATACCTGAATAATTATTAATAGCTACTAAAGGTGGTCTTCCAAGTATTTCTCTTGTGTCAAAACTATTATATATTTCCTCATCTTTTAATAGACCATCTGCATGAATTCCAGCCTTAGTTACATTAAACTCTGTACCTACAAAAGGTGTTTTAGGTGGAATTTTGTAATCTAGTTCAGTCTCAAAGAATTCTGCTAATTCATTGATTACTTTTAAATTCATAGAAGCATAATTTCCTTTTAACTGTGCATATTCTATAATCATAGCTTCTATAGGACAATTTCCTACTCTCTCTCCTACTCCAAATAAAGTTCCATTAACTGAAGATCCACCGTATAACCAAGAAGCAGTTGAATTAGGTACTACAGAATGATAATCATTATGTCCATGCCATTCAATAGATGATGATGGAACTCCTGCCTCATTTTTAAGACGACTTATAAGACCTGGAACAGACCTAGGTAATTCTACTCCATTATGAGCTACTCCAAGACCTAAAGTATCACAAGCTCTAATTTTAACATTCATTTTTGATTGTTTCATTAATTCCATCAAGTTTTTTGCTAAGGGCATGACAAATCCGTAGAAATCTGCTCTTGTAATATCTTCAAAATGACATCTTGGAATGATACCATTTTCTAAAGCATCACTAGCTATACCTAAGTACATATCCATAGCTTCTTTTCTTGTTTTACCAAGTTTGTTGAATATGTGATAATCGGAACAACTCATTAATATTCCAGTTTCTTTTATTCCCATTTCTTTAACTATTTCAAAATCACCTTTAGTTGCTCTTATCCAAGAAGTTACTTCTGGGAATTCATAACCTCTTTCCATACATGTATATGCAGCTTTTCTGTCTTTTTCATCATAAAGAAAAAACTCAGTCTGTCTTATAATTCCTGAACCATTGTCTAATTCATGAAGCATATCATATATTCTTACCATTTGCTCTGTAGTCATAGCAGCCATAGATTGCTGTCCATCTCTAAATGTAGTATCTGTTATCCATATATCTTCAGGTAATTCCGTAGGTAAATGTATATTATTAAATACCATCTTTGGTATTTCATTATATGGGAAAACTTCCTTGTATAAATTTGGCTTTAAAACATCAATAACATTGTATTTCATTTTAGTCCCTCCTTTTAAATATGAAAGATGGTATCTTGTATCTTGCATTAATCAAATTTCATCCATCTTTCTAAATCCAACTTACTAATCCAAGTCACCTGTTGAAACGTACTTCTTTAATAATAGTTATTCTACCATGTTTCTTTTTAAAAATCAAGTATAATTTGCAAGTTTTTATAAATTACTTTCATTTGGTCTATAAACCTTGAAAATTTATCGATAAGCTAATATTTCTATCTATTGATACATTTATGACATATCATTATAATATTAATTAATAAAGGGAATGAGTTTAGGAAGGTATATTATTATGGAATTGATTTCCTTCTTGGTTTTGATTTAAATCTGACATAATTTAGCCTCCTCTTAAATTGATTCAAAAATAATATACTCAAGTTATAGCTATAACTTAAGTATATTATCTACCATTGCTTATAAAGTTATTTGTAATTCTTATTATAATATAGTTTTCGTCTATTTAAGTGGAAAAATAATGTAGGCATTTATTACCACCACCATTTTTAGCTATATACATGGCCTTATCTGCATTTGATATTAGTTGGTCAATAGTATCTCCATCTCGTGGGTAAAAGCTAATTCCTATACTTAAAGATATTTTTATTTTTATATTGTCATCTATTTTAATTTTCTTGTTGAGTTTTGATATTCTAGAAGCTATTGATCTATAATTATCATATTCCTTTATATTGGGCAATAATATCAAAAATTCATCTCCACCATGTCTAGATACAATATCATGTTTTCTTGTACTTTCTATTAGCAAATTTGCAACTTCGACTAGAACCTTATCCCCTATTTTATGACCATACATATCATTTATATTTTTAAACTTATCTAAATCTATAAACATTAATCCTAATTTACTAGATCTTCTTTTAGCATTTTCTAAAAATTTTTCAGCCATATTATAAAAAAGGGTTCTATTAGCTAATTCTGTAAGTTTGTCATAATAAGCTAATTTCTCAATCTCTTTTTCTTTTTCTTTTAGGTTTTGATTTAAAATACTTAATTCCTTGTTATATTTTTTTAGTTGATTAATCCTTAGAATTTGATTTGTAACATCTGTGCATTCAATAATTAAATATTTTGAACCCTGATTTTCAAATCTACTTAATCTTAAATTAACTTGAACATACTTAGATATTAAGTTTTTATGCATTGCTGATGAATAAAAAAATTTATGACCTACTTCTATTACAGATTTTATTGATTGTTTAAAATAATTTTTATTAAGGCTAGGAATTCTATTGTAAATATTAGAATTTGTAGTTTCTTGCCATCTAATACCAGTCATATTTTCCATTCTTTTATTCC
>CAYLXY010000039.1:0-10753 GCA_964387405.1 uncultured Clostridiaceae bacterium | reverse complement strand
ATAGCATTTCCTCACATTTTCTTCTATCATATTTCACTAATTTTCATATAAAATATCAAAATAAAGGGTATAGCATTTTGCTATACCCTTGTTAAAAAGCAACCGTTCTCTGAAATTATCTTTAAAAATATCTCTACTGCAAATCTTTTTATAATTATTTTGAATATTATGTTTAAATATATTTTTTGTAGGTATATATATAATAAATAGAAGCTAAGTAATTCCCTACCAATCCAAAATTAAAAGATTTTAAATTATTTAAAGTAACAAATAGTAGTACAAGTTAATTTAAATAGTAAAAAGAAAATTAAGTATTGGCTAGTAAAAATTACAAAGTAGCAGTTCTTATTAGAAACAAAAATCTACTAAGTAATAGAAGTAAAAATTGATAAGTAATATGATTCAAAAGTCTGAGAAAATAATCGGTAATAAAATCGAGAAAAGTGTTATAGCTAGTATAAGAGAAGGAGGAGTTGCATATCATTAGAAAAACCAACGAAGATCCACCTAAAACTTCAGAGGATTGGCACAATTACATTAGCTTCTATTTTAACATATAAAGGGATTATTTCAAAACAATGAAATAGTCCCTTTAATATTTGCACCAAAACCTTGCTATCCTCCCTATAGGGTAATGCAAGATGGCATAAGCCATGCGAAACGTCCCCGTGGTTTACGTGGTTTACATGCATTGCTCACAGCAATTAGATCCTAATCACGCTAAGCAATGCACGAATTATATTTAAACTATTTTGTATAATATCCCTCGTATTCATATGAACGTTGGATTCCTCTCATATAAACTTGTCTATCATTAATTTTCCTTGTTAAAGCACCTTTTAATAAAGCTTTAATTTCCAAAGAATTTACCGGTGACCTTTCCATAGCTGATAAATATTCTTCTTTATCTATCTTGCTCCAATCTATACACATACCCATATTTGATTTAAGAATTAAATCTAACCATATTCTAGTAGCTCTGCCATTCCCTTCTCTAAAAGGATGGGCAACATTCATTTCTACATATTTTTCAATAATACTATCAAAATTCGACTCTGGCATCTTTTCAATAATTTCCAAGTTAGATTCTAAAAACCTAACAGGAGCAAAACGAAAATTGCCTTTTGATAAATTGACTGTCCTTATTTTTCCTGCAAAATCAAATACATCTTGAAATATATAATGATGAATTTGTTGTAGCCCCTTAAATGTTCCTACTTCAAAAGTATCTATTGTATTGTCATCAAAAAGTTCATAAGCTCTTTTTTTTGTTAATTCTACATTTTCCTGCATAAAATATACCTCCTTTTCACATAATATATCTCTTGTTCCATATTCCCCTGTTTTTTTATAACTTCTATTTTATTTCTTTCATTTATGGTAAAATGTTTATAACTCATAACAATCCCCTTTCGTATATATGTTTTTGTCGTTATTAACATTTTACACGAAATTAAGGATTTGTTGTGAGTTTTTTTGAATTTAGGTGTCGCATTTAATTATACAATCTAACATTAATAAAAATAGTAAAGATATACCTATGCCTAATATAACAAATAACAGTATCCCAGTTATTAAGAATAGTCTTGCTTGGGAACTCTATTACTTCTATGTTTATAGGCACCTTCTACTTAAGTTGCATTTTACTACTTATACATAACTAACAAATAATTCTATTATAAATATACCAAATAACTATGAAATGTTAAAGTGATAACTTGGTGGCCATTTCTAAACGTTATAATGCTTGTAGTGCTAGAATTGGTTCAATGAGTTAATTATGAGCCATGCGAAACGTCCCCGTGGTTTAAACTAGCCTTTCCATGATAACTTCCCATACCACTTTCTCCAACTCCACCAAATCCCATATAAGATGTGGCTAAGTGTACTATAGTATCATTTATACATCCTCCACCATAAGATACCTCTTTAATAATTTTCTTTTCAATTTCTTTAGATTTAGTAAATAAATACAAGGCCAAAGGTTTAGGTCTCTTATTTATTAAACCAATAAGCTTATCTAAATCCTCATAAACTATGATAGGCAATATAGGTCCAAATATTTCTTCTTGCATAATTGGATCATCCCAATCTACATTATCCATTAATGTTAACCCAATCTGATTGGTTTTCTCATTGGCCCTACCTCCGTATATAAGTTCACCTGTTTTTATCAATCCATTTAGTCTATCAAAATGTTTTTTATTAATTATTTTAGGAAATTCTAAATTTTCTTCTGATTTACTTCCAAAAAATATTTCCATGTTTTTCTTAAGTTCCTTTATAAGATCTACTTTTACATCTTTATGCACCAATAAATAATCTGGTGCTACACAGGTTTGTCCAGCATTTATACCCTTTCCCCATGCAATTCTTTTTCCAGCCATTTTTATATCTGCTGTTTTATCAATAATACAAGGGCTTTTACCACCTAGTTCAAGTACCACTGGTGTCAGATTCTGTGCTGCTTTTTCCATTACAATTTTACCCACATCTTTACTACCTGTGAAAAATATTAAATCAAATTTATTTTCTAATAAAGATTGGTTTGCTTCTCTTCCCCCTTCAATTACTGCAATATAAGCTTGATCAAAAGTATTTTCTATGATTTTTTTTATCACTGATGATGTAGCTGGTGCTTGATTGGAAGGTTTAACAATGGCGCAATTACCACATGTAATTGCTCCTACCAATGGAGAAATTGATAACAGAAATGGATAATTCCATGGAGCAATAATCAGAACCTTACCATTGGGTTCCTTTTATATTTTACTAACCGACGGGAATTGAGCTAAGGGAGTTCTCACTCTTTTGACTCTTAGAAGACTTTTCATATGTTTTAACATAAAATTTATTTCTTCTAGGACCATACCTATTTCTGTTGCATATCCTTCAAAATCTGATTTATTTAAATCTGATTTTAAGGCTTTCAATATTTGATTTTCATGTTTTTTAATCCCTTTGTATAATAATTTAAGATTTTCAATTCGATAACTCATTTCTTTTGTTTTACCAGTTTCATAAAATACACTTTGCTTATCTAAAATCTTCTTAACATTATTCATCCCAGTCTCTACCTCCTTTAAAATCTACATAAGCAATTCTAATGGAAAGGAGTTGATAATAAGCCATGGGAACCGTCCTTGTGGTTACGTACTGTCCCTGTGGTTTATAAATCGTTAATAAATAATAGTCATTGGAACCTGTCCCTACTGTGCACCTACTGTGCATTAAATTAATTGGTATTGTTTAATGTTTTATTAATAATTTCTTGTATAATAGACCCACAACATTTCCCCAAAGGATTATTAGTTTCACATTTTCCATTTTTCATAGCTCCAGTAATTCTTATAATATCTTCCATATTCCTTGCATCTTTATTAATAATGCCATCAATGATTTGTTTTTCTGTTACTTGATTGCAGTAACAGATATATTTTGGATTAGCATCTTTTTTAAACCATATAGGCATTTTTATGGAATCCTTCTTAAGAACTAATTCTTTATGTAAATTAAAATATATTACATCACAATTTTTATTTAAACATATATGATACTTGTCATTTTGTATTTCATCTACATAATTATCCCAGACAAAATGTTTTACAGTTATACTTTTAACTTCTTGAACTTCCCCTTTACACACTGGACATGAATAAAGCTTTTCCACTACACTAGTAGAATTTTTATTGTTTTTTCAACAAGATATATTTACATCCTTGTTTTCCAATAGTAACACCTCCAAAATCAAATTAATTGTTGTGCATAGATCTACTCACCCATATCATACCATTTGCTTACATTCCATTCTACCCTGGCCCACTGATTTCCAATACGAAAGGAGAGAATTTTATTGATATTACAAATAAAGTAAGCACAGAAAATTGGAGCCAAACAATCACAATTACTTTAAGTGATATAGAACTTGGGGTGCTTTGATATAGCTTTAAATACCCTTTTATTCTTTATGCTCCTAGATTATATTTTAGATGCAGCCTGTGGGATTTTTAAAAAAAGAATTGTCCTCTAAAATCGCCTTTAAAGGCATCTTAAAAAAGATGGCAATGCTTATCACCATTGCAGTTGGAGTAAGTTTAGATCTAATAATTAATGCAGATGGGTTTTTAAGAGGATTGGTATTATTTTTTTATATAGGCTTAGTAGGTATTTCAATATTGGAAAATTCCGCTACCATAGGTGTGCCTATACCCGATAAATTGAGAAAACTAAATTTGCTGATTATTTTAGTATTGATAGTTATCAGTGTTTCTGGCTGTGGGGAAATAGAAAGATCTGAGGATAAAGATATACCACTTGACGGATATAGCTATAATGAACAAACAGAAAGGTATATTAACAATACTACTGGAGTTTGGTATATAGTTGATGAAAACGGGTACAAACTTATACCAGCTGAGCAATATTTTGACCCTGATAGAGTAGGTCCATTTGAGGCTATCAATATAGCAGATAGACCTGATTATGTGTGGGAGATAAGCGAGATACTGGATATAACTGTTCAGCCAGGGGATACTTTGGTTGAAATTATAAATCCATACTTTATGAATGAACATTTTAGAATAAATCCTGACTGGTATACTAAGCAAATTTTAGAGCTTAACAATATTTTTGATTCCCATTTTATCCAAGCAGGAGATACCTTAAAGTTACCGATTTATATTGATATAGGCTCTAAGCAGTAGCAAAATGATTCAATGAATAAGCCATACGAACCATCCCTATCTACTTTTACTCCACATCAGTTTATTATTTTCTTACTGCAATTTAAACACATTTTCAACTTAATTTACCCTTTTCAGTCCCAGTTCTAGTAGAGAGTTTTAAGATAATGCTATATTAACTTATAAATAATTCTAAATAAAACTATATTTATTAATTTTCAATACACAATCTCTGTAATATATTCTAGTTCCTCTTCTATTACTTTAAAGTTAAAATTTAAATCCAGAGTCCTCACATCTATCCTATTTCCGCTCATCTTATAGGTTTCATCTGGTTGAATATCTTGATCTGTCCTAGCATATAAGAGCATACCTGATACTTCATATGCCTTTCCTACTTCTTCCTGCTTATTTTTCACATAGGAAAAAATTTGATATAGATTACTAGAATGAACAGTTTGCTTATCATGTCTGGACTGTGTTGTACTTGACCAGTATTTGGCGTCTATAATTAAGATTTTCTTTCCTCTAGTAAGCATAATATCTGTCATCATCCTAGGTAACATATTTTGATATCCATCATCTACCTGCCATTTTATATGGGGTGAACTTACTCCTATATCTGGGTATTCTTTTTTATAGTATTCATATATAAATTTTTCGTAAAGGCTACTCATCCTTTGATTATCTGAAAAATCCATAATTTCCTTTTTTCCTTTTGATTCCGTCTGTAATAGATCCATTATTATCATATGACATACAGCCATTAAAAGCTTATAATGCTGATTATTTCTATTATAATTAAATCTCCAGTTAATCAAATTTTTATCTAAAATATCTACATTAGAGAAATAAAACAATAATTTTCTTAGCTCCTTCTTTCTTTTTATATCTATATCTGAATCTAATAATAGAAGCATAGTTGTTTTTAAAATCCTATTTAAATAAGAGTTCTCAGAATAATCATCATAACTACAAACAAGCTTATTATTTATAAAGGAATTAAATCTTATGGAGTCAGATATATTTATCTTACCTTTTATTGCTGCTGTTTCTTCTTCTTTAACAATATATTCCCTATCTAGACCCATTTTTAATTGAATAGATACTCCCTTCACCAGTATAGCTGAGTATAAATCAAAAACATTATCAAAACTCTCTGTTTGCACCCTTCTAAACCCTTCCTTATCTAAGGCCTTAAAGGCATAGGAAAGCATATAATATATATTCTTTATAGGTATCATCTAATCGAACTCCTTAGCCTTTCCTCCTATTCCTCCAGCCTACTAGTCTCGTCAAACCAATACTCCTTAATAAGTGGTATAATTTCATATTCTATAATCATTTCTAGTTCACCTTGATCAGTTGATTTTATATTGGTAAAATAACTATGCCCAATTTTAAAGCCCGACCCCAGTGAATCATCTTCTTCTATTTCCCTATTTAAATCTATAATACAATCTATTAAACTATCAAATTTAGGATCATTTAAGTCTTTTTGATAATTAATAAATCCCTCATTCTCAAAAACTGGTTCAAGAGTATAGAAAGCAAATCTTCTTCTTAAGGCATAATCCAGCATGGCAAGACTCCTATCTGCTGTATTCATCATTCCTATAATATATACATTCTTTGGAACATTAAATTTTTCATCTGAATATAAAAGCTGTAGATTATTACCTCTCTTATCCTTTTCTATAAGCATAAATAATTCTCCGAAAATCTTACTTAAATTTCCCCTATTTATCTCATCTATGATAAAATAATAATCATTTTCAAGATCTTGCGATGCCTTCTTACAGAATCTATAAAATGCTCCCTTTTTTATTTCAAAGCCCTTACCATCTTTAGAAGGTCTAAAACTCTCTATAAAATCCTCATAAGAATAACTCTGATGGAACTGTACCATTTCCACCTGGTCTTGATTTTTTTCACCTATAAGTGAGTATGCCAATCTTTTAGCTATAAATGTTTTACCTACCCCTGGTGCCCCTTGAAGTATTATATTCTTTTTGTTTTTTAATAATAATTTTAATGTATAATAATCCTCTTCACCTATAAATACTTCTTCAAACAAAATATCTTCATCATACTTTGGATAGACTGCTTCTTCTATTTTATCAACTTCGAAAATTTCATTTAAATCTTCCACATATTCTGTATATCTTGTTATATCTGTTAAGGTCTTTAAGGCAGCACTTCCAGGATGCTCCCATTCTCCATTATCAGTCCATTGAATCTTCCTTATATTTTTATAATAATCTTTCCTTTTTTCATCATATATATAGGCTGACTCTACAATTCCCCTACCTATTACCTTATCTCTTCCTTTTTTTACAAATACTATATCTCCTTTTTCCATTTCATTTGCAAACTCCCAAGCAGCTAAACTTGTATTTGTATAGCTTGATTTTGTATTATTTACTTCTTGTAATTTCTTTACTATATCTCCTTTAGTTGAATATCTTTTTAAATTTCCTAGCTCTTCCCATCCAATTCCCATTATTCCTTCTTTATAAAACTCATCCCATTTATAAGCATTTTCCCCTGGTGAATAAATCCAGTAGTTTACTGTTTTTACATCTTGATCTCCTAGGCCTTTCTCTACTTCATCTTGTATCCTATCTTTTGTTTTTTTATTTTCTTCCGTAGATTTTTTCCAGGCATTATGGGATAAATCTAATAAATTATTAGATTTACTATCTTTATCAGCCACATATTCTGATAATTTTTCCGCTATTTTAAAATAACTATCTGCCGTGATCTTTTCTTCTGGTTCTGGTAGTTTATCTACAAAATCATCGTCTATATTACCTGATTCGTATATGTACCACTGACTTCTACTATCTAGATTTAGGAAAGTATTTGGTGCTATCCAGTATAAACCCATTGTTAGCTTGCTGTTTCCTATTCCCCATTGATTAATAACTATATCAAAATACTTTTCTAATCTATCTTTATTTTCCCTAGTTTTATTATTTGAATAAAGAAGAGCGCTTTCATATAGTTCCCATAGATTATCTATATCATCCCTGCCCCTTTGATTCCTAAACCTATAGTATGTAGCATTCATATTATTTAATATTGGAATAGAATCAAATGATCTTGGTATATCAGCTTTTATTTTAAGTTTTTCTGCAAACTTGCTAATGATCTTGATCCTATTTTCTTGGGTAATTTGTTTATTAAATAAACCAAATACTGTAAAAGGATCTATGTCTACAATCTGATTATCTTCTTCTAATGTTGGTAGTTTAATGTCAATTTCCTCATATACTTCTTTTATGATTTTTATAAGCTCATCCCTATTATTTTTAAACGTTAATAGTGCGCCTGCAAATTCACTATAAAAATCAACCCAGTCATATCCAGTAGGTTTTGTCATAATATACCCCCGTTCTCATAGTAAGTATTATCTTTAATCGCATTATAGCATAAGACCTAGTCTACTTTTTAGCCATTTATCTGATTATTGAACAAATCAAATATATATTTTATGATTAGTCATTGTAAATATTCCTTTATAAAAAAGCTATGCACAAGTAAACCATGGGAACCGTCCCCGTGGTTACGTGGTTTATATTTCATGAATAAGCCACTCAAAGTTTTCTCTCCAACTAGCTTTCATAACCCCATGCTTATTCTTCCAAATTGCTTCTGGACCTGTAGTTCTAGATAAATCTACACAATATATATCTCCTAGAGGTTTGACTACTTGTGCAGTTCTATTTTTACCACTTTGATAACAATTGTTTATATTATCTGATTCAAGAATTACAGCACAGAAATTTTCCATAGCTCTAACTTTTAGTATTACTGAAAGTTTATTTTTAAAGAAGTCATTGTCAATATATTCATGTTTATTTACAATAATATATCTCTTGTTTTTAATAGACTTTAATTTTTTATTATAAAGCAACGAAAGAACTTTTTCTGGTTTAAGGATATTATTTCCATCAACTAAACAAAAAATAACATTCGAGACCTTTGTTTTATAAATATAAATTTTATCAGTTAGTTTTTTTGATGTAGCTAAAAGGCTATCAATATTAGAAATTGGAATTTTTATATGACAATGTTTATTTTCCGTTTTAACTTGATTAAGGCTGATATCCTCCTGAGCTTGACCATCATCCATTCCCATGTCATAAATATATACCTTACCTGGTGAATTATATCTAGTTTTTTCTTTTATTAAATTAAGTTTTTTCTTTTATTAAATTAATTGGTTTCAGTTCTTTTCCCTCTGGATTAAATCCAAAGACATATCCCCTTGGATTCTTAACATTACCATTTCCACCCATAGTAACAAAGTTATAGCATGAATTTTCAATTGCTCTTACTTTATTATACTTATACCATTTGTCATATACAACATCTCCACCTGTACTATTAATAATGATATCTATATCCATTAGTCCATATACCCTACTGAAAAGAGAGTGATTACAATCATAGCAAATGGTCATTCCTATTCTATATCCTTTGTAGATAATACCTCCAAATATTGATTTACTAAGATCTTTATAGTTTTCCAAATCAAAAGCAGAATAGAAGGTTGCTGTATGCTTAACATAAATAGTGGCTTGTGTTTCACTTTCATCTGCAAATGCATTTGCAAAAACACTGAATATTGTACTATATTTGTCAACACTACTAACTATAACAGCTTTTCCAATATCTTTACTAAATTCTAAACAAGCATCATATATTTTATCAAAATCTTCCATAGATAATATATCTGAGTTATGTAATAAATGATGAAATGGAACATAACAAAATTCTGGTAATACAAATATATCTACATCTGATTTCTTTACAAATTCTATTGCTTTCTTAAAATCTTTTTCATTTTCTAATTCATCAGTCTGTAAATATAATCCTATTTTCAAGCCTTCCTTAGAATATTTTTTAATAATTTTATCTTTCTTAAGTTCAGAATTTAATAACTTTTTTAACTCTTCTTCAGCTTCTAGAGCTTGTTTTTGTTTTATAATCGATTTTGTTTTCCTATATTCTGATTTCCCTTTATAAGCCATTTCAAATCCTAATCGCTCAAAGAAACGTACCGTTTCCATTCCTCCGCCAAAATCACTCTTACTGATTTTATTTCCATATGCAACCTTATAAGCCATTCCACGAATATGCTTTGCTGGTAACTTATTGCCTTTATAAATAAGAAAAGTATTTTTGGGAAATGGATACTCTGGATTCTCAGCAAAAAAAATCTCAATTGCTTTTATAACATCTGCTCTTGTAATATCTAGCCAATTAATTTTCTTCTTCCTTTTCTCCATATCATCAATTCTCCTTCCGATTTTTACACACTTATACACTTATAATAGCATTTCCTCACATTTTCTTCTATCATATTTCACTAATTTTCATATAAAATATCAAAATAAAGGGTATAGCATTTTGCTATACCCTTGTTAAAAAGCAACCGTTCTCTGAAATTATCTTTAAAAATATCTCTACTGCAAATCTTTTTATAATTATTTTGAATATTATGTTTAAATATATTTTTTGTAGGTATATATATAATAAATAGAAGCTAAGTAATTCCCTACCAATCCAAAATTAAAAGATTTTAAATTATTTAAAGTAACAAATAGTAGTACAAGTTAATTTAAATAGTAAAAAGAAAATTAAGTATTGGCTAGTAAAAATTACAAAGTAGCAGTTCTTATTAGAAACAAAAATCTACTAAGTAATAGAAGTAAAAATTGATAAGTAATATGATTCAAAAGTCTGAGAAAATAATCGGTAATAAAATCGAGAAAAGTGTTATAGCTAGTATAAGAGAAGGAGGAGTTGCATATCATTAGAAAAACCAACGAAGATCCACCTAAAACTTCAGAGGATTGGCACAATTACATTAGCTTCTATTTTAACATATAAAGGGATTATTTCAAAACAATGAAATAGTCCCTTTAATATTTGCGCCAAAACCTTGCTATCCTCCCTATAAGGTAATGCAAGATGGCATAAGCCATGCGAAACGTCCCCGTGGTTCATATAACTTTTGCCATTTGATACTATCACGAGGCATTGAAGTATTAAATCTGTAA
>CAYLXY010000038.1:0-10760 GCA_964387405.1 uncultured Clostridiaceae bacterium | reverse complement strand
AAACCCTTGATACCAAAACGTTAATGCACCCTGTCACTATTATGACACGCTCCCCAGTTGCTAGAACTAAATATACCTCTTGTTGTTGCCTTAAATAAAAGTGATTTAACAAGTAAGAAGGAAACACAAATAGATTTAAAAGAGCTTTCTAGATTGCTGGATTGTCCTGTTATAGAAACAGTATCAACTTCTAGCCGAGAAAATGGTTTAGTTAGCTTATTGTCAGCTGCAATAGATGTAAAAGGCAAAGTTCAAAAGCCTCTTTTTGATACTGGTTCATATGATCTTTCAGATAAAGAAGCTGTAGATGCTTCAGATAGAAAGAGATATGAAGTTGTTAAAGATATTGTATCAAAAGTGGAAAAGCGTAAAATACTTAGCAGCAAGCAAACTAAGCAAGATTCAGTTGATAGGATACTAGCGCATAAGTGGTTTGGGCTACCTATATTTGCCCTAGTTATGTGGGCAGTATTTTCAATCTCTCAAACATATTTAGGAGAGTTTTTTGCTGAAATTCTAGTTGGATGGATTGATAGCTTCTATGTTTTCGTAGAAGGTGCCTTAGGAAACAATGTGTCTCAGTTTTTATCTACCCTATTGCTGGATGGAATTATAGGTGGAGTTGGTGCCATACTAGGATTTCTTCCACTTATAATGGTATTATTCTTCTTACTTGCTCTTTTAGAAGATAGCGGATATATGGCTAGAGTAGCCTTAATTATGGATAGATTTTTCAAAAAAGTAGGCCTATCTGGAAAATCAATAATTCCTATGATTGTTGGAACAGGTTGTGCTATTCCTGGCATTATGGCAACAAGAACAATTAAAGATGATAGACAAAGAAAAACCACAGCTATGCTAACACCCTTTATGCCCTGTGGAGCAAAACTTCCTGTAATTGCACTATTTGCAGGAGTATTTTTCAAAGATGCAGCATGGGTAGGAACTTCTATGTACTTCTTGGCAATATTCCTTATTATAATAAGTGCATTGATCATACGAAAAATTACTGGAGATGAGACAAATACTGCTTATTTTATTATGGAATTGCCTGAATACAAGTTCCCTAGTATTAAAAGAGCTACCATTTCCATGCTGGATAGGGGTAAGGCTTTTATTATAAAAGCTGGTACAATAATTTTAGTTTGTAATGCTCTGGTTCAAATTATGCAAACATTTAACTGGAGGTTTAATGTTTTTGCAGAAGGTGCAGAATCTACTAGTATATTAGCAAGCCTAGCATCACCCTTTGCCTTTTTACTTATACCCTTAGGCTTTGGAGTATGGCAATTAGCTGCAGCTACAATTACAGGTTTTATTGCTAAAGAAAATGTTGTGGCTACATTAGCAGTGGTTTATGGGATTACAAATTTTATAGATACAGAGGAATTTATTCTCATGGGAGAGGCTTCAAGTGTAGCAGAAGTAATGGGGCTTACATCAGCTGCTGCCCTAGCTTATTTAGCATTTAACTTATTTACTCCACCCTGTTTCGCAGCTATCGGTGCTATGAATGCTGAGATGGAATCTAAGAAGTGGGTATTTGGTGCAGTTGCTTTTCAATTAGCAATGGGTTATATTGTAGCATTCTTTATTTATCAAGGGGGGACCCTTATAGAAAGTGGACATCTTGGAAGCGGATTTATACCTGGTCTTATTTTTGTGGGAGTAATAATAGCTTCCATAGGATATTTAATGAAAAAAGGATCTGAAAAGAATTATGAGGCAATCAAATGAATGATATATTTCTAGCTATAATAATTATTATTATAATAGCTGCAGCCTTATATAAAATCCATTGGGATAAAAAAAACAATATAAAGTCTTCCGCTTGCTCTTCTTGTCCATTAAACAAGAAATGTAATAATAAGGGTGATTAAATTATAATAGATAAGTTTAGGCCTCTAGTAAATTAGGGGCCTTAGACTTATTTATTAAGAAGTTAGGGAAAATCTACTTAATAACATCCCCTATCCTTTTTTATAATTCAACTTATTAAGGTACCACAATATTCACATTCAGAAATAATTCCTTCTATTACAATATTATTTGCCCCACATCCTGAACATTTAAGTACCTTACTTCTATTGGTTGATTCACTAGATCCTCTAGCTAATGCCTTTGATTCCATAAAATCTTTTGAAAATATAAGTTCTCCATTACTTTGGTTGATAATGGCATCTTTTAAATATCCAATATTTATCATGTTTTGCAAATCATTTAAAACATAATCATAGGGTAAATTTATAGTCATACTAATGCTATCAATACTTCGAATGTTTTGATAAATAATCATATCTATATACTTTTTGTACCTATAGGCAAGCTTCTTGCTTTCTTTTGATTTCCTCAGTACCATAACTCCACCAATTATAAATAACAAGGTAAATATTATAAGGCCAATATCACCATCATCTACACCGGCTATAAACCCTATTATTCCAAAAACTAATAATATCCAGCCTGCAATTGAAAGTATCCCTCTTCTACTGCTCATTAATGCCGCTTTATCATTGGTTAGTTTTTTAATAAATAAATAAAATCCAATTGGGAAGAAAAGAATTACCCAAAATATGACCCAAAACCAGCTTAATGATTTATTTGTTTTCATTATTAAAATCCACCTCTTTTAGGCTTCTTGTTTTGGCCCTCCTCTTTTTTGATATAGGTGCTGGTTTCACTTTGATATAGTTTTTTTGCTGACATATTTATTGCAATTAAGAAAATCAGGTATACTGAATTGATAAAAAGCTGCAGGAAAACAAATGTACTTATATGGCCTTTAAATTGGTTAATAAAAAGCAAACTAATAATAACCTCCATAATATAAAAAAGCGTTGATGTAGCTAGCGAGGTATTATAAAGGATAATATTTTTATTATTCTCTCTCCTATCTATAGATATTATTGAAATCGAAGAAGCCATTATTGCAATAATCAAGGCCAAAAGGCCTATATAATATAAGCTGATTCTGGGTATAGGTAATAGGAAAAAACCAATAATAACCACTAGCAGAATTATTGTAACTATAATGATTATATTTTTATTCATTATAATCAACCTCCACATTTTTACCACAGTTTGGACAGAACTTTAAGCTGTCATCTATTTCATATCCACATATGTGACATTGTTTAATTAATGACTTTCCACACTTAGAACAGAATCTTTGTTTCTCATCTACACTTTCTCCACATGCGGGACATGTCTCAAATAATTGATGACCACAATTTCCACAAAATTTTAAATCCTTCTTATTGTATGAAGCACATTTTGGACATATGAACTTATCTTGGCCTATATTTTCTAAGTCCTTCCCACAAAAGGGGCAATACTTATAGGTAGATTCGATTACATTGTTACAGGATGGACACTCTTGTGAGCTGCTTGTATTGATATTCTTACCTATGTTACTAAAGGCGTCTCCAAAATTTTGACCCATACCAAGGCCCATACCTAAACCCATTCCTGCCCCCATAAGTTGGCTACTTCCACTAGTAGGATTTTTAGCTGCTCCCTCTAGAGTATCAAAGGATCTTTCCTGTGTATAAGAATAACCCACTATATCCATCTCAGCTTTCTTTGCCAAGGCCTCCTTAAGTTTTATTACTGCAGAATCTTCCTCAGGTGCATTTATATCATTTACATAAAAATTCAATAACTCAATACCATATTCTGCAAATATAGGCCCAATACTATCTTTTAAGGAATCTGATATTTCGTTTATATATGAATTGATTTCTAACAAAGATATCCTTTTTTCAGTTAAATACCTTGATATATGGTCTTTAACCTTAGTTAGATAAAGACCCCTAAAGTATTTAATAATATCTATAGATGTAAAGGAAGGTAAGGTACCAACAATTCTTTGAAGAAATATTTTCGAATCAGAAATTTTTATTCCAAATTGACCAAATGCCCTAAGTGGAACAAAGACATTATACTTAGGATCCTGAAGTTGGATAGGTGTGGGAGTCCCCCATTTAACATTTAATACAGCTAGCTTATTGATATACCATACTTCCGCAGCAAATGGTGATTTCCCTCCAAAAGGTAAATTTACAAGTTTATTTAAAAGTGGTATGTTGGCTGTTTCAAGGGAGTGCCTGCCTGGTCCAAACCAATCAAGAGCTTGCCCTCCTTTAAATAAAATAGCCTCTTGGGATTCAGCTACTACAAGCTGAGACCAGGTCCCTAATTCTGAATTTGGATACTTCCACGCCAAAACATTAGGAGAACCATTATATTTTATTACCTTTACTATTTCCATAGCTTACACCTCCCTTTGATTTTCCACTACATAATTTAAAGCTATTTATTTTAAAAAATTAAAACCCTGTAAGGCTTACTTTAGTCATGATTGGATATAAAAGGCTGAGTGAATTTTCATCAGCTCAGCCTTTTATTAAGTCTACTTCCCTTTAAACTTCCTTATTATTCCTTTTTCATTTTTGCAAAGGCTATATAGGATAAAATCATTTGTACTATAACAAAGATAAAGTAGACCATAAAAAGCAAAATTGACACACTATAAAGAATAGCCCCTACCAATACAAAAGCTCTACTATTTAGAAAGTATCCTAGTATATTGAAAATCAATCCAATTCCTACAGCTAACATATGAGGAAATACTAAGGCTGTTGCTAGTGCTGCCCCTGCTTGTTCTGCTCCTGTTGTACTTCCCATCCCTCCGGCAAAATGAGAGATTAGATAAATCATATAAACCAGTGATAATATCCAGGAAATTAGTGCCAATTTACTCTTTTTCTTTTCAACTACTTGTTCACTCATAAAATCTTCCCCCTTTAATATAGAATAACTTCGCTTTATTTAATGATAACCGACAAAGCTTTTCTCTTGGTCTGCTGCCAGCATACAGATTGATTTTAAATTACTATAGCAACTACTAGAGATACAAGAGGACACAAAATATGAGCAACCGTATAATTTATTTTCCAATAGAAGAAGCCAATTCCATCCTTACAAAACAAAAAAGTCTTGCTATTTAGCCAAGACTTTTCATTAATCTACTATATCCGCTTGTTTTTTTAATCATTCTTCTTTCTAAAATTCTGCTTTTGCCTTGTCTCTTTTAAACACTAAGCTTAGAAGAATAGTGCTTGTAAATGCTACTAAAACAGAGGCGTATGTTTCTGTAAAGCCATCATGTATTGGGTAATGTCCGGTCTTAGATCTATATATTACCCATATAAATCCTACTAAAGAAGTTAGTATCATTGAATATATAGCTCCCTTTGGTGTAGTCTTTTTCCAATAAATTCCTAGTAGCAATACTACAAATATTGCACCTCTTAGTGTGTAAGCAAAATATACTATGTCAAGTACTTTAGTGCTTCCATACATATTTAGTGCTACAAATGTACAAATAAGACCTGATAAACCGGTGGTAATTCTAGACATTCTAAGTAACTTTTTATCGGTAGCATTCTTTTTGATTAACTTTTGATATATATCCTTTGTAGCCATTGTCCCTGATGCTAGTATTATTGGAGATACGGTGGAAAGTATTGCTGCCATCATTGAAGCAAGGACTAGGCCACCTGCAATTGGTTGTAATCCCATCATCAAAGTTGGTAGAGCTATTTTAGCATCCACTAATTGTGGATATTTAATTCTAGCTACCATGCCTAAAAGCGCTGTAAATATTCCAAAAGGCGCTACTATCAAAGCAGTAATAAAAGCAGATTTCCTAGCTACATTCACATCTCTTGCAGCTAAGATAGGCTGAATCCCAGCTTGAGCTGTGCATGCTCCCAGTACAGAAGCTATAATCCAGGAGGATACCTTGGGAATTCCTATTCCTGTCATTGTAAAATAGGGATCTGCAGGCAATGTGGTTTTTAAAGCTCCAAATCCCCCTATGTCAGTAAGAGTTAAGACTATGGCTAATATCACTCCGCCATACATAGCAAATAAGTGCATAATATTTGTATAGCCAATGGCCACCATACCACCTGCTAAAGTATATACAATAAATCCTATCCCCAATACTATTACAGAAGTGCTATAACTTAAACCTAGTACAGTTACCCCTAAGGTTCCCGCAGCTATTACTTGGGCACTACCTACAGCAAGCATTACAAATATAAGTAGGATTGATGCAACAATTCTTGCATTTTCTCCTAAATACTTCCCCAAAATCCCTGGTACAGTTACAGTATCCAAGCTTCTATAAAGCTTTGCAAAGAATATTGCAAGTATGAAAAGACCTAAAGCATTTGCAATTGTATACCAAGCACCTGATATTCCAAATAAAAAACCATATTCTGATATTCCTGTGGTTGAAGTTCCCCCTAACCATTCTCCTGTGCCGGCAGCTACACACATTAAAATCCCTAAACCAACCCCATGGAAGGAGCTGGAAGAATCCGACTTAGACTTGGCATAGAAACCTATCCCAATTGTAATGGTGAAATATACAATAATTATTAATAATTGTAATGACATCCAATATTCCTCCTACAAGAGATTTACCGCGGCTATAAAAACCGCGGTATCCAAATTATATTCTTTATTAGCTTACCGGAATTTCTAAATCTAATAGTGGCGGATATTGTTGGCAACCAAATATATCTCCATCTCCAGGACTCCCACTTGGAAATACTCTGGAAATAGTAAATTTAATTGCAAAAGCAGGATCAAATTCAACAAAATCCGTAATTCTTTCTATTTCAATATCAAACAATTCTGCTACAGAATCCTTGGAAAGTACCTTGCTTCTCCTTACTAAGTCATAGTCTTTCTTTTCTCTAAATATGATGTCAAATGTAATTCTATCAGGACTAGCATTTTTACTTCTTATTGTCTTAGCTAAATCTATAAGTTTTTTAGTCTTCATATTTACACTCCTTATTTTCCAATTTCAACTAACTTAACATGGAAGAACTCCATTGGATCATCAACTTCAACTATATGATTCAAAGACCATTTGTAGGCTGGAGTTGCAGGCAATACTTCATCTACTACAAAAGCTGCTGTTCCTGCAGTACCTTTAACTTCAGGTAATCTAGCATAGAATATCTGTCTTGTGCCAATCATTGCAACTTCTTCTGCCATTTCCTTGCTTGGTGCTACTCCTTGAACTACTATACATAATTCATGGGATTTGATTTCTTTAACTGGTTCTAAATCTCCCATAACACCATCTTTGCCATATACTCTATAATGAAGTTCATAACCTTCCTTTCCAAATCTTTCTTCAACATGGTCTCTAGCTAGTTCCAATACCTTATCAATGTTTTTAATTGTATAAGGATCCCTAACTCCTGCTATGCCAATAAACATTTCTCCTAACTTGGCAGATCCTTCTAATTTAATCTTCACCTTACCCTCTATAGGTATATATTTTGGATTTGTTATACGGGTAGTTTTTTCGTCATATTGCTCATAGTGGCATTCAGACATATCAATCATTCCACCAGCAAAATATTCGTAATATGGATTTGACCTTTCATACATGGAGTGAGCAGCAACTGATGCTACAGTACATCTTTGCCATGGAGCCATTGCTTCAACTTTAACATCTTGGTGAGTTATGGTTCCTATTACTGTTTCCTTTGCACCATATGGTTCTGCGCAGAAAGAAGCACATTCTAAAACTTTTCCTAAGTAGTATGAAAGATTTTCTGGATAACCTTCTTTTAAAGCTGCTGCAGCAAAGAGAGCTATATCAGAGGATCTGCCTCCTATGATTACATCTGCTCCCATTTCTAATGCTTGCATATATGGATGTACTCCAGCCACAGCAACTATTCTGGTTGTGCCATCTAACTCCTCAAAGCTTAAGTCTTCTCTATCGTCTAAACCTTCGATTCTTACACCTTTTTCCATCTTTTTTCTTATTACTTCCTTATCAACTTCTGAATGAAAATATGCTAATTTGAATGGTGGAATATTATGCTCTTCAGCTATTTCTTTTATCATGTCTACAAACAAGTCCACCTTAGCATTTGAACCAGTGTCGCCCGCTGAGCCTACTATCATTGGAACGTCTTGTTCCCTAGCTGCTATCAGCATTAATTCCAAGTCATGCTTTTGCCATGCTTTAAGACTCGGTGATGTGTTGTGTCCTAATGGAGTTGGCCCAATATCATTGCTACCTGAATCATTAATATAGTAATCTGGCATTGTCTTAGCACCAATATGAAAGCTCTCTTCTTTTGTAGGTGCAAAGCCTAAGTGTCCATTGGAACAATGTATCCTTAGCTCCTTTTTACTCATATCCTATTCCCCCTTAAATATTAACTGTTGATCTGCCCTATATTAGTGCAACTCCTGTGCCAACTTCTTTATCTTATCTAGTTGAAATCTCATTTCATTTATATTAAGGTACGTATATATGCCAGTTACAGACTGTTTTTATTTTAAGCAATCTTTTGTTTTTCTGAATACATTTCATTATAAATGCCAATATTTCATGGTTAAGAATCCTACTCCAAAAAAGTGTAAAAAAAATGGACTATTCAGTCCATTGATGATTTATAAGCTGAGTGATATTTTTACATTTTAAGAATCTATACTATATTCTCGGATTTTATTGTATAAAGTTTGTCTTTTTATACCCAATATTTCAGCACTTCTACTTTTGTTTCCATCATTCCTTTTCAAGGTATTTTCAATCAATATCTTTTCATAATCCCTAAGAGTCATATCTACCCTCTCTGTAACTTCTTCATCCCTTATCCCTGTTAGCTCTTTAGGTAAATATTCTTTCAATAAAAACTCTTCTTCTTTATGGGCAAATAGTACAGATCTCTCTATAATATTTCTTAGTTCTCTAACATTGCCCTTCCATTTATGCTCTACTAAATAGTTTATGGTCTCAATATCTATGTATTTTAAACTCTTATTATATTCTTTAGCAAATTCATCTAGAAATTTTTTTGCCAATAAAGCTATATCTTCTTTTCTTTCTCGTAGTGGTGGTATCTTTATATTGACTACATTTAATCTATAGTATAAATCCTCTCTAAAGTTTCCCTTCTCCACCTCCTTCATTAAATCTTTATTGGTAGCTGCTATTATTCTTACATCAACACCAATGCTCTCTTCAGACCCTATCCGATAGAATTCCTTTTCTTGTAATACCCTTAGAAATTTAACTTGCATTTGAAAAGGCAATTCTCCTACTTCATCTAAAAACAAGCTTCCCTTGTTGGCTAATTCAAATTTGCCTTTTTTCCTTTGAATTGCTCCGGTAAATGAACCTTTCTCATGGCCGAATAACTCTGATTCTATTAAGTTTTCAGGTATAGCACCGCAGTTTATAGCTATAAAATCTCCTTGACTATTTGAGCTTTTTTTATGGATTAGTTGTGCAAAAACATCTTTACCTACTCCGCTTTCACCGGTTAACAATATATTGGCCTTACTTCCTGCTACTCTATTTACAAGATAAAACAAGTCTTGCATTTTTACACTTTTACCAATGACTCCATCCCAACTATAATCCCCATCAAGTCTCCTTCTCAAAGTGGTGTTTTCCTGAATTAACCTCTTCCTCTCTATAGCCTTCTCCACAGTAAAAATTAATTCCTCAGTTGAAAATGATTTTTCTATATAATCAAAGGCTCCTAGTTTCAGTGCCTTCACTGCTGATTTAATATCCCCATAGGCTGAGATAAATATAGTTTCTAATACTGGGTCTATTTCTAAAGCCTTTTTCATTAATTCAATTCCATTCATACCAGGCATTCTTAAATCTGTAATTAGTATATCTACCATGTTTTGGTTTAAATGTTCCAATGCGCTGAAGCCGTCTTTGGCAGTTGTTACTAAGAACCCTTCGCTCTCCAATACTATTTTCAGAGTTTCCCTAATTGAGTTTTCATCATCAACCAACAATATTGTAAATTCCATCAATTTACTCCTTTTCTATATGAACTATGGGTAATATGAGGGTTACCTTAGTTCCTTTATTTATTTCACTATCCATAAACACCTGTCCACCGGAACTGTTTACAATATTATGTATTATGGCTAGCCCTATTCCGCTTCCATCTTCCTTTGTAGTATAAAATGGATCAAATGCTTTTCTTAACTCTTCCTTAGACATACCGACTCCTGTATCAGATATTTCAATTACAACATAATCAATTCCTCTTTTTATATTAATATTTATTTGCCCCTTTATATTACTGCTATTTAAGGATATTGCATCTATTGAGTTAAGTATTATATTTAAAAAAACTTGTTTCAAATTATCTTCATTGAGTGGAACCTTTACTTCTTCTGAGTAAGTATCTAAATTTAATTTAATATCCCTTCTCTTGATTCCAAAATTTAATAAAATTATAGTTTCTTGGAGTGTCTTTACCAAGTTGCACTCCCCTCTAGTGAAAAAGGTGTCCTTATTTAAACTTACAAGTTGATCTAAGAATCGATTTAGCCTTTCACTCTCCTCTCTTATTATTTCAAGAAGCTTGTATACTTGATCATTTTTATTCCCATCATATTTATTTATCAAATATTCGCTTGCGTTTTTTATAGGAAGTAATGGATTCCTTATTTCATGGGTTATTCCTGAAGTAATCCTACCTAGAGCAGCTAACTTATCAGCCATAGCAATTTGTTTTTGTAGTTTTTCTACCTCAGTAGTATCCCTAAATATACAAATACATGATTTTAAAAGCTTATCTTTGTCATAAATTAAAGATGTGCTAAGTCTTATTCTCACATAAGATCCATTCTTTCTAATCATATACCCTGGTTCTTCAAATAAGATTTTCTTATTTTTCATA
>CAYLXY010000037.1:0-10806 GCA_964387405.1 uncultured Clostridiaceae bacterium | reverse complement strand
ATTTAATTAATATTTGTATAGATTTATTCATGACTTTTTCCACTTAATTTGTTAATTATAGGAACTACTTATCTTTTCTACTTGATGGATTTATAAATAAAGTACTTTGACATAAAGAGTTTTTTATCTCATCTTCACGGAAAACATCTACTTGTTCAAGGGTATTATTTTCAATATTTATGGTTTTTTCATATCTTTCATCTATATCAATTTCATTTAATATCTTTACATAGCTTAAAAGGCTTTTCTTGTATTCCTCAAATTCTTCTTTCTCACTTTTACTTAATTTGATTTTTGCTAAATTTTCCACATTATACCTCCTATATACCTTCTTTAAATAATTATATATAACTTGATTTGGTTTTACTAGTATTTATACTATTCCCTATTTGTTTCAATTTATCTGTTTTAAGTTTACTACTAATATGTTAATATATTAGTATTGAAAGGCTATGAGGTGATTACTAATGGATATTAAAGGAACTATCACAGAACAAAATCTGTGGAATGCCTTTTCTGGTGAAAGTCAGACAAGAAATAAATATATATACTTTGCTAAAGTAGCAAAGAAAGAAGGTTTTACGAAAGCAGCATCAGTTTTTGAGAAAACTGCTCAAGAAGAAGAGGAACACGCTAAAACTATTCTCAATTTTTTAAATGGTATTAAAGATACAAAAACAAATTTAAAATTATCCGCTCAAAATGAAAATTACGAAGCTACTACTATGTATAAAGAATATGAAAAAGTAGCTTTGGAAGAAGGTTTTCCAAAGATTGCTACTTTTTTTAAAGAAGTTGCAAAAATAGAAAAAAACCATGAAGAAAAGTTTACTCAATTAATTAAGGATATGTTGGATAAATAGAATAATGCAATCCTTAAGAATTCTGTCATTTAAAGGGGCATAGCGACGAAGAATCTTTGTTTTAGAACCCAAGATTCTTCGTTTCACTTTCCTCCATTATTCTTTATTTTCCTAAAAGAATATGCTCCTAACAATCCTAAAAAAACTAATGATCCTACAAAATAAGAAACAATTTTAACAGCTGTATCGTAAAAGAATCCCTCTGGTACCATTTGTATAAGTACATCTGTTTTTGGATCCAATATCCATAAATCATTGTTAAAAAATATAAGGTGAAAGTAAGTGAAATATTTATAAAAATCAATAAACATCAATAATAATAATGTAATTAAAAGTGCTATATTAACAATAGCAGAATAAATTAAAGTTTTAAAGAAGGATTTTTTCCAGTATTTATCTTTTTTGATAAGTACAAAACTAATAATTCCAAACAATATAATACTAGTATTCCGTAGTAATCTTCCTTTAACAAATAAATCTTTAACGTCTACCATATGTAATTTTTCTCTATTTCCAAATACTTGTCTTTCTTCTCCTTTAATAACTGCCTTTGTATCTAATTCATATCTATCATCTTTTAAATATTCTAAAAGATCCTCTATTGTATGGTCAAGATTTTCTTTGTCCATACCTGTAGCCTCTGTAATATTATATTTTTCAAAAGATTTTTCATAATGATTTAAATTAAAAGCTACAATTTCTACACAAGTAAATAATAATATTATAGATAGTAAAATTCCTAAAATTATATAAGTAGATCTTTTAAAATATCCCAAATCATATTCTCCCTTCGCTTACCTACTCTTATTTTCCATATTAATTATATCACCTTTTATTAATAAAGCACACTTTCTATACTATGCCATATTATATTAGTAAGCAAAGACAATCATCTGACTAAAGGAGGTGAATTCTATGTCTAGAGGAGGTTGTGGTAGTATATTTGGTGGAAGCAGTAGTCTATTGTTTTTCTTTTTATTACTAGTTATTATTTTCTGTAACTGTGGTATTTTTAGAGGATCTAGCGAAAGTCTATTGTTCTTCTTCCTATTACTTGTTTTACTATTTGGTGGAAGGAGTTTTTGGACATAAAAGCAAATTATCCTTTAACTTTTATTATAAAACAGAGGTTAACAAATTTATTAACCTCTGTTTTTATTTTTGATTATATTTCACACCCACAAATATTAGAAATCATAACATTCATAGTATAGTTACAATTTCCAGATGACATTCTTTTGTGAATATTAGTAATTAAACTAAATACTTTTTCAGAATCCCCTTTAATTGTGGTAGATATCATTCCAATATCATAATCTAAACCTGATTTTTTAATTAATTCCAATACTTGATTAATCTCATCTAAATACTCCTTTGAATCAATAGGAAAATAGGTGATTTGACAGGAAATTAAATTTGTTTTTTCCACAGGGTACATATAAATCCCCCTCCTTCTTTATTTGAATATTCATCTTCAAAATCCATGTTTATATCTTCTTCTTTAATATTAGGTGGAATAAATAAACATTCCCCACTACTTACAATATCTTTTAAATTCAATGATTTTAAATCATCCATAGATTTAAAATCTGCATATTTAAACACAGTCTTTTCTTGAAATTCCTTTGAAAGATACATCTCTCCCCAACTACTTTTCCTATTAATAGTTCCTATTAGCATATGTCCATTCTTTTTCAAAACCCTATACATCTCTTCATAGGCATTTTGTGGCTCTTTAATAAATTCAAAGGCTGCCATAGAAAAGACTCCATCAAATGTTTCATGTGAAAAATCTAAATTATAAACATCCATAATATGAAATTCAATATTTAAATCTTTTGCCTTGGCCTTTTTACGTGCTTTATCAAGCATTTCATCTGATACATCTATACCTACAACCTTACAGCCCATTTCAGCTAATTTTATACTAAAATTTCCTGTTCCACATCCTACATCTAATATTTTCATTCCAGCTGTAGGTTTAAAAAGAGAGAATGCTAACTCTGTTTGTACTTGATCTGCAAAACTCCCCATCTTTGAGTCGTACCATTTATCATAATCTATTGCTACCTTGCCAAATATAGACATTGTTTCCCTCCTACAGTAAACTTAATATTTCTTTTTTTATTTCAGTAAATTCTGCACTAGTAAAGGTCTTGTTATCCCTTGGTCTATTTATATTCACCTCAAATTTAGCTTTAATATATGCAGGTCTTTCAGAAAATACATATATTTTATCAGATAAAAAAATAGCTTCATCAATATCATGGGTAATAAAGAGTATAGATGCATTTAGATTTTTAAATACTTGTAATAGCCAATGCTGCATTCTACGTTTTGTCATGGCATCAAGTCCACCAAAAGGCTCGTCTAAAAGCATAATATCATTTGAAAATAAGTAAGCTCTAAGTAAGGATGCTCTCTGTCTCATTCCTCCTGATAGTTGGTTTGGGTAGTTTTTCTCGAAACCATCTATACCAAAGATCTTGAAATATTTCAAAGCCTTTTTTTCTGCATCTTTTTTTAAACTTCCTTTTAAAATTAAGGGCACACACACATTTTCTAAAATATTTTTCCAGGGAAGTAACAAATCTTTTTGGTGCATATAGCTTACCCTTCCTGTTTTACCTGTATAGTCTTCACCTTCAATCAATACTTTTCCTTTATCAGGTGTCCATAGTCCTGCAATAATATTAAATAAAGTGCTCTTACCACTTCCACTTGGTCCTAATATAGTAACAAACTGATTTTCATCTAAAGTTAAAGAAACATTATCTAAAGTATGAAGTTGACCAAAACTTTTTTTTAGATTTTTAACTTCTACTTTTCTCATTTTATTCTCCTGGTAAAAATTCATTTGTGAAGGCTTCTTTTGCATTCAATTCATTTTCTAATAAATCATTATCTAACATCCATTTACCATAAATTTCCCATGTTTCTTCCTTCATTTCTCCCCATTTTGGAACTTCTGCCTTATATTCTTTTGCTAAGTACTTTTGACTAGCTATTACCATTTCTTCATCTAATTCTGGTACATATTTTACTAAAATCTTTCCTGCTTCTTCTGGTTTATCAATGGAAAACTCATATCCCTTAGCAGTAGCTTTTAAAAATTTCTTTGCTAGTTCTGGTCTTTCATTTAATAATTTTTCATGGGCAATAATAGTAGGAGTGTAGAAATCTAGAGCCGGCTCTACATCTTGTAATTTAATGAAATTAAGATCGAAATCTCTAAGTTCTGCTGCAACCCCATCCCATCCATAATAAATCCAGGTAAAATCTACATGATTTTCCACACTAGTAAAAAAATCTGATGAACCTATGTCTATCATTTCAACTTTGTTAAAATCTGCACCTTCTTTTTCCATCAAAGTTTTTAACATGGCCGACTCCATAGGGGCACCCCAACCACCATATTTTTTACCTTCAAAATCCTTTGGTGTTTTAATGTTTTTACCTGCAGGAGATCCATATCCAGAAGTATTATGCTGAATAATAGCCGCTATAGCTTTAACTGGCAGTGGATCTTTGGCAGTTCTTGCATAGGTAACTTGTTCTTGATAACTAATTCCAAATTCCCCCTGACCTGCTGCAATAAGATCTGCACTTCCGCCTGCTGTTGGTTGAATTATTTCTACATCTAATCCTTCTTCTTGGTAATATCCGTTTTCCAATGCAATATACATTCCCGTATGATTAGTATTGGGTACCCAATCTAAAACCATAGTTACTTTTTCTAATTCATCTTTTTGAGATGAATTGCTGCTTGTACATCCCGCAAGAAGTCCTACTATTAAAACAGTAACAATAAATAGATTCAATATTTTTTTTGACATTATTATTCCTCTCCAATCTTTTGATTTTGATTATATATCCATGGCATAGCTCTTTTTTCAATAAAGCTAATTAATGTAAGTATTAATATACTTAGCAAGGTAATTAGTATAATAGCTGCAAAAACTTTATCTGTAGCGAAGGAGTGTTTTACCCTTAACATATATACTCCCAATCCATTTTTTCCTCCAACCCATTCTCCTATGGTAGCACCCATTATGCTATAGGTTGCAGAAATTTTAAGACCTGAAAAAAAATTAGGCATAGCAGCTGGTATTTTAACCATCTTATATACTTGTACCTTATTTGCTCCCATAGATTTAATTAAATTTAAGAGATCTTCTTCTACAGATTCCAGTCCTTCTAACAAACTAATTGTTATGGGAAAAAAACAAACTAAAACTACTATAACTACTTTGGGCAAATACCCAAAACCAAACCAAATAGCAAATAATGGTGCTATGGTAACAATTGGTATAGTTTGAGATATAATTACTAATGGATACACTGCCTTTTTAACTATAGGAATACTGTCCATAACAATAGCTATAACCATTGCTAAAATAATTGCTATTATAAAGCCTACTAAAGCTTCCAATAAAGTAACTATAATATGTTCTTTTAATATTGGAAGATTTGTAATAAGAGTTTTTATTATTTGTGTCGGTGCTGGTAAAATATAAGTAGGCACTACTTGTAGCTTAGCTATTATTTCCCAGATTATGAGTAAGATGGTAAAAAAACTAATTGGGATTATTTTATCTTCTATATTTTCCAATTTTTTCATCCATAGTCACACCCTCTGGTTTATAATCTATTTTAACCATAGATATTACTCTAGTCGCTCCTTCTTCTACACAAATATCCTGTGCTTTTTTAACAATTTCTAAAAGAAAATCAAGTTCTCCTTCCATTGTTGTTTCCATAGGTCCAACTTCATATTTCACTCCCGAATCTTCAATCAATTTTATAACCTTATCCACAACTTCATAGATTCTTTCATCTGCAACTCTAGGTATTACTTGTAAACTTACATTAACACTTGGCATTTTTCTTCCTCCTTTTTATTAACATCTGCTAAAAAACATAAAAATACCCTTTATCCTAACTGGACAAAGGGCAATAAATATTATAATTTAATCAATATTTCCCTCCGCTGGCATTATCCAGATCAGGTTATGGGTCGAAGCTATAACACTTCCTCTCAGCTAGATTTATCTAGCTCCCCTTTTTTATTACTTTTAAATTAATGTTAATTGTATTACTAATTCTATATAAAGTCAAGTATTTTAAGCTAACACAATACCAAATAAACACTTAACTTTGTCGGATTCTTCACTTCGTTCAGATACCATAGAATGACAATTACACTAGATAAGAAAAATAATAATAAATTTATTTTATTTCATAGTTTCAAATTCTGTCTCAGAAATAATTTTTAAATTCGTTTCCACTCCAGACTCTATAATTTCTCTAGCCCTATCTAATTTAGAACCTGCAGATTCCCCGACTAAAAGAAAATCTGTATTTTTACTAACACTATTAGTTACTTTAGCTCCTAAATTTTCTAAAGCTTCTTTAATTTCTTTACGCCCATAGTTTTCTAAGCTTCCTGTTACAACTATAGTTTTACCTAGAAAAACACTCTTCTGGATTTCTATTTCTTCATGCTTTGGATTTACTCCTTCACCTAATAACTTTTCTATGCTTTTTTTAATTTCATTGTCTTGAAAAAAGTCTATTATACTTTGTGCTACTATTTCACCAACATCTGGTATAGTTATAAGTTCTTCAAATTTAGCTTCCTCTACGGCTTGAAAGGATTTATAATGTTTTGCTAGATCTGTGGCTGTTTTTCTACCTACATTAGGAATACCTAAAGCAAATATAAAAGCATCTAATTTACAATCCTTACTATTTTCTATAGCCTCCAAAAGATTTTTTGTTTTTTTATCTCCAAATCTAGGTAAGTTGATTAAATCTTCATATTTAACCTCATATAAATCTGCTATATCCCTTAAATCTAACTCTTCAAAAAGCTGCTCTGCAGTTTTCTCACTAAAGCCTACTATATCCATAGCATCCCGACTAGCATAATGAACCATTCTGGATACCAGTTGTGGTTTGCATGACAAAGAGTTAGGACAGAATATATGAGCTCCCTTTTCAATTATTTCGCTGTGACAGGCAGGACAATATTCTGGTTTCTCAACATCTATACCCTCTTCACAATTCTCTAAAATAGTCCCCATTATTTCCGGTATTACATCGTTGGATCTTCTAAGCCAAACATTACATCCTATTTTTACAGCTTTACGCTGAATATCATCCCAATTGTTTAATGTAGCTCTACTAACAGTAACTCCACTAATATCTACTGGTTCTAATACTGCCGATGGTGTTAGTTTCCCTGTTCTACCTACTTGCCAAATTACATCCTTTAACTCCGTTGTAACTTCTTCAGCTTCAAATTTAAAAGCCATTGCCCAACGTGGAAACCTTTGGGTATAACCTAATAGCCTTCTAGTCTCTATGTTGTTAATTTTAATCACTAAGCCATCAGTTAAAAAATCAAAGTCCTTCAACTCCGCTTCAACTTTTTCTATTTCATCAATTACATCATCTATATTATTAAAAACTTTAACATATTTACTAACTGGAAATCTGTTTTCCTTTAAAAATTCTATCATTTCCATATGAGTATTAACGTCTAATTCTTCATAATAACCTATGTTATAACAAAATGCGTCTAGTTTCCTACTTGCTGTTACTTTAGGGTCTAAATTTCTGAGAGCGCCTGCTGCAGCATTTCTAGCATTTTTTAAAGGCTCTATAGCTGTTTTATTGTATTCATCTAGTACAGATATACCCATTAGACCTTCACCTTGCACTTCTATTCTGCCTTTGTAAGGTATTGTAAGAGGAATGGATCTAATTGTCTTTACTTGCTGAAAAATAGATTCTCCAACTAGACCATTGCCTCTAGTAGCAGCTTGTACTAAATGTCCATTGTTATATGTAAGGTTTAATGTTAATCCATCAAACTTATATTCTAAAACATATTCTATAGTCAATGTATTTCCTGCTAATAATCTTTTTACTCTATTGTCCCATGAAATCAATTCTTCAGAGCTTTTACATTTATCTAAACTCCATAGTGGTGATAGATGTTCATGGCTTGTAAATCCCTTTAATACTTGTCCCCCTATCCTAATTGTAGGAGAATCTGGAAGTACCGTGTTAGTTTCTTTTTCTAAATCTAATAATTTATCATAAAGCTGGTCATACTCTTTATCACTAATTATAGGAGAATCTAAAACATAGTAGTTATAACTATATTCATTTAGTTTATCTACTAGTTTTTCCATCTTTTTTAATAAACTCATAATTTCACTCCATCCTTTGAACTTATTTTATTATTTCTAACTGTACAAAGGTTGATGCAATCTTTTTAATACCTGCATTTGGAAAAGCTATAGTAAGGGTTTCTCCGGCAACAGAAACTACTGTCCCAACACCAAACTTAGGATGTTTAATTTTAGTACCAGTTTTAATTTGATTTGTATCTAAAGCCTGTTTTGATTCCTTTTTTCTATGCATCATAGCTCCAGTAAATAATGGAGAAGTTTGCATTTTCTTTACTTGTTTTTTTCTTCTATAAGCTCCATCTATAGTAATAAGGTTTTCTGGAATTTCTCCCATAAATCGTGAAATAGGGTTGTAGCCCGTTTTCCCATACAAAGTTCTTTGCATAGCATGGGTCATATATAATCTTTCCATAGCCCTAGTAATTCCTACATAACATAATCTTCTTTCTTCTTCTTCTTTATCTTCCTTTATTGACATAAATGATGGGAATATACTTTCTTCCATTCCAGGTATAAATACTATTGGAAACTCTAATCCTTTAGCACTATGTAAAGTCATTAAAGTTACAGTGTTTTCCTCATCATCTCCATCTAGTGTAGTCTCAAGAGATGTTCTGGCTAAAAATTCTTCTAAGGTTTTTATTTCAGAATTCTCATCAAAGTCCTTTGTTAAAGATAAAAATTCTTTAAGGTTTTCAATTCTACTTTCTGCCTCCACTTTTTCTTCTGCCATCAAAACATCTATATATCCACTACTTTCATATATTTCTTCTACTATTTCAGTGATTGTCATTTTATCTTTGTTCTCTCTCAAGGACATTATAAGGTCTGTAAACTTATCTGTCTGGTTTTTTACCCTAGTTGTTTGGCTTTCTATACTATGTACATCTAAAAGAGAATTAAAGAAGCTGTCATCTCTTTTGTCAGCATATTCTTCAAATTTTTCTATACTTTTAGCACCTATTCCTCTTTTAGGAGTATTTATTACTCTTTTAACACTTACATCATCTACTGGATTTTCAATTGTTCGTAAATAGGACAAAATATCTTTAATCTCTTTACGGTCATAGAAGCGAGTACCGCTATATATTTTATAAGGTATCCCCCTTTTCATCAATATTTCTTCTAGGGCACGAGATTGAGCATTAGTACGATATAATACTGCAAAGTCACAATAAGGTCTACCTTCATTGATATTAATCTTTTCTATACTAGAAGCTATAAAATCAGCCTCATCATATTCATTGTTTGCACAGTAATATTGTATAATTTCCCCTTCTTCATTATCTGTCCATAGTTTTTTAGCTTTTCTATCCTTATTATTTGACACAACCATATTAGCAGCTTGTAAAATGTTTTTAGTAGAACGATAGTTTTGTTCTAACTTAATAACTTGACTATTTGGAAAGTCTTTTTCAAATCCTAATATATTTCTTATGTCAGCACCTCTCCAACCATAAATAGATTGGTCATCATCTCCAACTACACAAAGATTACCATGACTTCTAGCTAGTAGACTAATAAGAGTATACTGAGCCATATTAGTATCCTGAAACTCATCTACCAATATATACTTAAATTTATTTTGATAATAATTCAAAACTGTAGGATTAGTTTGAAAAAGTTGAACAGTTTTCATAATTAAATCATCAAAATCTAAAGCATTATTGCTTCTTAGTTTATCCTGATACATTTTGTAAAGTTCTGATATTTTCTGATTTCTAAAATCATTTCCAAATTCAGATATATATTCGCTAGGGCTAATCAATTGGTCTTTAGCTCTACCTATCTCCCCTAAAACTGCCCTAGGTTGAAATGTTTTATCATCCAAATTTAATGTTTTTAAACATTCTTTCATAACAACTTGTTGGTCTGTAGTATCATAAATAACAAAGTTTTTTTCATAACCAAGTTTATCTATATCCATACGTAAAATGCGCACACAGGCAGAGTGAAAAGTACTTATCCATATATCTCTATAATAACCTTTTAATAGTTCCTCTACTCTTTTTTTCATTTCTTTTGCTGCTTTATTTGTAAAAGTAATTGCTAAAATATTGTAAAGTAATATTCCTTTTTCTTCTACCAAATAAGCAATTCTATGTGTCAACACTCTTGTTTTTCCAGATCCTGCCCCAGCTAATACCAAAACTGGACCTTCTGTAGCAAGTACAGCTTTTTTTTGCATAGGATTTAAACCAGGGCCTGTAATTTCCTCAAACATCATATTTTTTTTCGATTTATTTCTATCAATCATAGCCTTTTCACCCTTCACTCTTACTTCATATTTTTATTTACAAGTTCTTTTCCGGCAAATTCTATAGCTCTCTCCGCTATTACATTCAACGGATCTATATAATTTCCTTTTAATTTATATAAATCATTTACTACAGAAAGCTCAGTACAACCTAGTATAAATACTTCTACTCCTTTAGCTTTAAATTTCTCTACAGCACTATATATTTTCTCTATGGCAACTTCAGAACTTCCTTCTTTAACTCCATATATTATATCCATAATAGATTTTTGTGTGTCTTGATTAGGATTTACAACTTCAATGTTCTCCTTATTAAAGTATAAATCATATATTTTAGTTTTTAAAGTTCCATCTGTGCCTAATAAGCCAATTTTTTTATTATCAGGATAATTTGCCTGAACAAATTTTACTGTTTCCTCGATCATATTTAAAAAATCAATATTTATTTTTTTCTTTATTTTATCATAAAAATTATGAGCTGTAT
>CAYLXY010000036.1:0-10915 GCA_964387405.1 uncultured Clostridiaceae bacterium | reverse complement strand
TCTCTGATTCTTGCTTCTGATGCTTGTAAGTTTTCTGAAGAAGTATCTAGGTTCTTGATTGTGTGCTCTAATCTGTTTTGCATAGCACCAAGTTTAGATCTTTCAGCTGAAACGTTTTCAAGTGCGTCGTTAATTGTTGTAATTGCTTTAGATGCAGCACCTTGAGTGGATACATTGATTCCAGCCCTAGCTATAGCTTTAGACATTTTTCCGTCGCCAACTGCTTCTGCTGATGTAGCTGCATCCGATACAACTGTTACTACTATACCTGCATTAGCTGCTGCTGTCGTAGCTGTTGCTTCTTTAGTTAATGTTACTCCTAAGTCAGTAAAATTAACTTCTGTTGCATCTGTTGCTACCGTTACATCATTGGTTCCAATAGAGTATTTAAGTTTTGCATCTGCTCCACCTGTCATCTGTACGTCTGTAGCCCCTGTTGAAGTTCCAGTTCCCGACGCTACAAAGTCTGCTGCTGCTGCTCCTGTTATGTTAACTATTGCTGCATTAATACTTGTAGCCCCACCAGCTTTAGAAGTTATATTTAATGTCCCTGTTGCCGAATCATATGAAGCTGTTCCATCTATATCTGCTGTAAGACCAGTATCTATTGTTACATTAATTTTTATTCCTTCACCTTTTGACCCCACTAAATCTCCTGCTGCAGTTATAGTTATGTCCGTACCGACATCAACTTTTGCGTTAGTTGCTGCCACATCTGTGACTGCTACTGTATGGTCGGTTCCTGCTGCTGAACCTACTAAAGTAGTTGTATCTTTAACTTCTGCCTTCGTTACTCCAGTCGCTCCATCTTTTAAAGAACCTTCTTTATAATCTCTAGCTACTCCTAGGGCTTTAGCATCCATTGCCTTAATGCTTAAACTTACGTCTTGACCTTCGTTTGCACCAATGTGGAATTTAACTTCTCCTAAACCTTTTTCACCAATTCCACCATTTAATAGTGTTTGAGTGTTAAATTCAGTGTTGTTAGCAATCCTTGTGATTTCTGATGCTAATTGGTCGATTTCTTTTTGGATTTCGCCTCTATCTGTACCTGTGTTTGTATCAGTGGATGATTGAACTGCAAGTTCTCTCATTCTTTGAAGGATTGCGTGTGTTTCACCTAATGCACCCTCAGCTGTTTGGATAAAGGAAATACCATCTTGAGCGTTTGCTGAAGCTTGGTTAAGTCCTCTAATTTGCCCTCTCATCTTTTCTGATATTGCTAAACCAGCTGCGTCATCTCCAGCTCTGTTGATTCTAAATCCTGAAGATAATTTCTCCATTGATTTTGCTCCACCTGCGTTTGCAGCACCCAACTGACGGTGTGTGTTCATTGCCATTAAGTTATTATTAATTCTCATTTTCTATTCCTCCTTGAATTTTTATTTGCCTTCGGCATCCTTGCCTTTAGGTCAATTTTTTTAAATTTATAATCTTCTGCCGGCGTAGATGGATTATAAATTTAATTTTTTGTCTTACACTATATATATCGGTGGTAATTTTGATAACTTTAGGGTTTTTTGAAAATAGTTTTAATTTTACCCTGAAAATCTAAAAGTATTGGCCACGAGCCACGGGGACAGTCCCTCTGGCTAAGAAAGACTAGCCAGTTGGACAGTCCCCATGGCTCGTTTATCTTAAAAAGTCTAATAAAGTCGGTTGTATTATCCTTGCACCTACTGATAGGGATGATCTGTAGACATTTTCTTCGTTCATTAGTTGGATTGCTGTTTCTGCCATGTCTGCGTCTTCTAATTTTGATTGTAGTGCTCTTAGGTTAATTATGTCGTCTTCTATTCTGTTGAATATTAGTTCTGTCCTATTTACTTTTGCTCCTATTTCTCCACGGACTACTAGAGATTGGTCTAAAAACTTATCTATTGAACCTAGTAATTCGCTTACTTCTTCTTGTTTTCCTTCTATAAGGTTTTTTTCTATTTTTTCTATAAGGTTAATAAGTCCTGCTTTTTGTGGTTTTGCTACTATGCCTACCGCTTTATCCTTTTTACTTTCATCATCTTCATTAGGATCCCTATTTGTATAGACGGCAAATTCTAAATTATCTATATCTGTTGGAATATTTTTTTCTATTAGGAGTTTATTCCATGCTTCTTTTGGGGTTAAGCTTAAATCTGCATTAGGATCTGGGGGATCTGGATACGTATCATTATCTTTAATATCGGCTAAAACATTTGCAATTTCCTTGTAAATTTCTGCTTCATTTTCAAGATTATCTACGGATATATCTCCTAACCCTTTAATATAAATCCCCAATTCATAACTACCAGCATCCCCAGTTACCGTAATCTCAGCCCCTAAAAACTCCATCTTAGTAGCTCCACCAGCACCATCTACTTTAGGCAACTGCACCCCCATAGTCAAATCTGCAACCTCAAACAATGATGTTCCTACTGTATTAATAGGAATATATTCCCCTACCCCTACTTCATAATTAATCCTATGGTCTACAATATTCGAGTCTAAGAACTGCATAATATCTATATTGTAACTACCATCTGGGGTTAAAAGTTTTTCATTTGTCTTTTTACCTGAGAAAATATAGTCTCCAGAATATGTAGTGTTAGCTTGACTAATAATTTGATTTTTAATTTCAGCAACTTCATTTTGAATTTTAATTGTTTCTTCTGTTGTTAAGACTCCATTTGCTCCTTGTATCATTAAGTCTCTTAATCTTTTTAGTGCTTCGTGATTACTTACTACTGCTTCTTCTGTATTTTCTAACCAGGATGTTGCATCCTCTACATTTTTCTTATATTGTCTTAATTCACTTATATCTGATCTTACCTTTAAACTTCTTGTAATACCTACAGGGTCGTCTGAAGGTTTATGTATTCTTTTTCCTGTGTTGTATTGCATTTGGGTTTTATCTAATCTTCTTATATTAGTTTGTAAATTTCGAGTCATGTTTGAAATCATCATATTATTTGTTACACGCATCTATTTCCCTCCTTCCTATCTACCTACTAAGCCTATACGGTTAATGATTACGTCTAGCATTTCATCTATTGTTGTCATCATTCTTGCTGAGGCATTGTAGGCATGTTGGAATTTCACCATGTTTGCTAGTTCCTCGTCTTGTGATACTCCCGATATGGATTGTCTTCTGTTTTCTATTTCATGTAGTAAAATTCCTTGGTTGAGTGCATTTCTATCTGCCTCTTCTGCATCTACCCCAAGTGTTCCTATTAAGGATTTTATAAAATCCTCTGGTTTTCCTTCTTGGAACATGGAACTTTTATGTCTAAGTGCAATAATATCTAGCATAATGCTACCGTCGTTAGGAAGTAGGTCCTTTTCTTTAGATGCTGCAATATTGTTTGGATCTTCTAATTCAGCTGCTATTTTTATGTTAGATGCATTGATTTTTTTAAATTCATCTATATCTGTATTAACAACTACATTCCCATCAGTGTCTTTAGATATATTTATATCTGATCCTTTAGCACCAGTAGGTGTTTCTACACCATCTACTGTAAAAAACGCCCGACCTTTCTCTCCATTTAAATCATATCCCTCAAGATGTATTTTATTTATCTCATTGGCAAATACATTGACAAATTTATTTAACTGCTTTATATAATAAGGTATTCCTTTTTCGTCTCCACCTTCTCCGTCCCTTAATACTAATAGTCCTTTTAGTTCTCCACTTATATTTCTATCATCAAACAATGTGTCTGTGCCATCGTCCCATTTAATTTCGTAAAAATCGATTTGCTTATCTACTTCGTCATTAAAAAAGTCATTTTGTTTATCTTCAACCTTTAATCCAGTAAAATCCTTATGATAAACCAATGGTTTACCTGCTATTTTTATAACCATTTTCCCATGCTTAGGGTTATCTGGATTGCGTACTTCTTGTATTTCCACATCTACTATTTTAGATAATTTGTCTACTAGTAAGTTTCTTTGATCCCTTAAATCGTTAGCATTGCTACCATCCACTTCAAATCTAAGTATTTGGTCATTTAGCTTTGCAATTTGTTCTCCATATGTATTTATCTGTTTTACCATGGAGTTAATATCAAAGTTTAAATCTACTGCCATTTTTTCTAATTGATTATATGTATGGCTAACGGAATTAGTAAACATTGTGGCTCTTTGTCTAACTAATGCCCTTGTAGTTAAATTATCTGGGTTTTTACTAAGTTCTTGAAAGGATTCAAATAGCTTATCTATTACTGTAGTGATACCAGTATCTGATGGCTCGTTCATAATAGATTCTATAAAATCTAGCCCATCTGCCTTTGCATCCCAAAACCCTAATGTACTAGATTCATCCCTATATTTATAATCTAAAAAATCGTTTCTTAGTTGATGTATTGCTGTTGTGTCTACACCAGTACCCAACATCCCTTGCCCATTTGGAATTTTTATTGGGTTACTTGCAGACTGCTCTAGTCTTTGCCTAGTGTAGCCCTTTGTATTTACGTTAGCAAGATTATGCCCTGTTATATCTAAGGCTCTTTGTGCTGCAAAGAGTCCTGATTTAGATGCATTAAATCCTGAAAATGTTGATCTCATCCTGTAATCACTCCTTAAACTTTCATATCAAAAAAGTTAATAGGCTTAACTTTTTTATTTTCTGAAGCAGTGCTATTATATTTATTCCCATCCTCTGGAGATGTGGTTATCATTTCTAAATTGAAGTTGACGTATTCCAAGCTTTGATTAAGTAACTTTTCGTTACTTTCATTAATTGTTTTTAGGTCCCTAATAGTTTCTAACAATTTATCTCGAAGTTCATCTATAGTATTTCCAATATCATCTTCTAAAAAAAGTATTAATTCCGAAACACTGGAAATTTCTTCTGTATTAAGGTTTTCAGCTATATTTGTAAGAACTGAACGTCTAACTTTTTCAAAGGTACTCATAGTCATAATAAATTGTTGTTCTTTTTTTGTAATGTTTTCTAAGGTTTTTATATCTCCTGCAACTATAACCTTTGTTTTTTCTTCTGCTAATCTTAAAACATTAGTGTACATTTGATTTTCTTTTATTAAAGTATTTTTTAGTTGCTGAATGGATTTTTCCATCCTTCATCACCTCTTTTAATAACTTGGTCAGACATCTTTGCCTGTATGTCCAGGGTTGGCATGGAAACGGACCCCTACGAAGTACCGGGTGCCACGGGGACAGTCCCTCTGGCTAACAAGGACTAGCCATATGGACAGTCCCCATGGCACCCTGGCATCCTTTGACACCCTTTGGTCTCTATCATTATTAAATCTTTTTATCTATCATTGCACTTTCAATAATTTTATCTGCTATTTCTTCTCCGCTTACATTGTAGCTTCCTTGTTGTATTTTGCTTTTTAAATCATTAACCAGGTCTTCTCTAATCTCTGGCAATTTGTTGAAAGCTTTAATTGCAATTTGATATTCTTTTGCTTTAGTAGAAAGCTCTAACTCGTCTTTTGGTCCATTTACATTTTTAGTCTTATCTAGTTTTTCTGTGGATTTTTTATTGTATATTTGCATTGCTTTATTTATATTTGAGTTATTGAAAATTTTCATAAAAAAACACCTCAACCTTCCCGATTACTTTTCTTGCTTATATGTGCTATCGGTAAAATTGATGTGTTTCTTTAGCCTATTTAATTTGTTTAATTAATCCAGTAGTTTATTTTAATCTTTTTCTTATTTCTGCTATGTGCATTTTCGAACTCTGTTTGCCTGGATCTTTGATCTTCTTCTCTTCTTTTGGTTTTATTACAGAGGAAAATTCTTTTTGCATTGTAACTACACATGTATCGCAGAAACGTCCTGAACGTATAGGTGTTCCACATCTTTCGCAGTCTAATAATAAATTATCTGCTTCTCTGATTTCTATTCTGCTTTCTCTTAAATAACGTAGAATTCTTTTTTCATCAACTCCTGTTTCTTCTGATACTTCTATTATAGTTGCACCTGGATTGTCATATAGATAGTCTTTTACTTTTTTAAAATCATCTTCATCACTACCTGCACATCTTGAACATACATCGCTACCTTTATATGCAAAAACTCTACTACATTTTATACAATTTCTTAAATCCATTAAATCCCCCTCCTCTATATTTCTTATTAATAAAGGTTATTGATTAATAACGGTGTTGGACACCTTACGCTTTCAAAGCAAGATTCTTCACTGCGTTCAGAATGACGACCTCTAATTTTAATCCTTAGCAAAGGTTAGTACTGTTACAGATTTTGCCCCACAACTTATTAGCTCTTTAGAACATGCATTCACTGTAGAGCCTGTAGTAAATATATCGTCTATTAATAATATATCTTTATCTGCTACTAGTTCTTTATTTAATATTTTAAAAGCATTTTCTATATTCTCTAATCTTTCTCTTTTACTTAAATTATGCATGGCCTTAGTATTTTTAACCCTGTACAAGGTATTTATATTTAATAAAACATTTATTTCTTTAGCTATGTATTTCCCTATGAGGCTAGCTTGGTTAAAACCTCTTTCTTTTTCCTTACCTTTATACAAGGGTACTGGAATAATTAAATCAACTTTAATGCCTTCATGTTTTAACTTATCTGCCATCATAGTCCCCATAGTCCTTGCCAAATATGTATGGTCTGAATATTTGAATTTATATATTAGGGTTTTTACTTCCTTTTCATATTTAACTAAGGAAATAGCTCTGTCAAAGTAATGATAACTGTTTGTACATTGCTGGCAAATTGGTCCATCTTCTATCATTCTTAATGGTCCACTGCATTTTACACAATGATGGTCTGGAATAAAGGGTAGCTCTGTATAACAATTATAGCACAAACTATATTTTGCATCTTCTCTTAAGGTTCCACTGCACATATAGCATATTGTTTTTGATGGGTAGATTAGGTCTAGGAAGGCGTTTGTGTATTCTTGTAAAATTTTTGGGGTTTTCATTTTTATACCTCTTTTTTGTGGGGATTGGAGAATGAATTCTCCTTTACCTTGGCTACTTTAACGACGAGCCACGGGGACAGTCCCTCTGGCTAACAAAGACTAGCCATATGGACAGTCCCCATGGCTCGTCTGGCGCTCCTGTGGTATCTGAGCGTTAGCGAAGGATCTTTTCTCTATTAAAAATAAGATCCTTCATTTCATTCAGGATGACTTTGTCGGGTCCTTCACTGCGTTCAGGATGACATAGTAGGCTAGGCTCAGGATGGCCTTCCAAAGTTGCAATAGCATCATACCTAAGATTTCTGGAAGTCAAAAAACTTCTTTAATCTAGTCCCCAAGCCTGAATATCTTTCTTCTATCTTATTATTGTCTATCATTCGATTTAAGTAGTTTTGTGTGCCTACTAAAACTACCAGGGATTTTGCCCTTGTTATTCCTGTGTATAAAAGGTTTCTTGTAAGTAGCATAGGTGGTCCCCATGTTATTGGCATGACCACAACTGGAAACTCGCTTCCTTGGCTTTTGTGTATTGTTATGGAGTAAGCTAGTTCTAGCTGGTCTAGTTGGGTAAAGCTGTAAACTACACTTCTATTGTCATCGAAGAAAACTGTAAGCTCTTCTTCCTTTGTATTTATATTGTGTACGTAGCCCATATCTCCATTAAATACTCCTTCTCCCCTTTGTTCTTCTGCATCTATGTCTAGGCTTATCCATTTTAGCATATAGTTATTTTTAACTTGCATAACCTTATCTCCTACTCGGAAAAATTTTTCTCTTAATTCCTTTTCTTCCTTGTGAGTAGCCGGTGGGTTTAAATAATGCTGTAATTCTTTATTTAAATTTAATGTACCTACATTTCCTTTTTTCATAGGTGTAAGTACTTGAATGTCTTTTATAGGATCAAATTTATAATGTTTTGGAAGCCTTTCTTTTACTAATCCAAGTATAGTGTTTATTATTTCATCTTTTTTATTTCGATTTATAAAGAAAAAGTCTTTATCCTTATTATTTAATATTGGATAATGTCCTTGATTAATTTTATGTGCATTTACAACAATCATGCTTTCTTCTGCTTGCCTAAATATCTCATTTAAACGAACTATCTTTATTATTTGACTGTCTATAATATCTTTAAGTACATTGCCTGCACCAACTGATGGTAGCTGGTCTACATCACCAACAAAAATTAATCTGGCACCGCGGGGAATAGCTTTTAAAAGGTTATTCATCAATATAATATCTACCATAGATACTTCGTCTATTATTATTACGTCTCCCGGTAATGGATTGTCTTGATTTCTTTGAAATGACATTCCTGCTTCTTCATCCATATATCCTATTTCTAATAGTCTATGTATTGTTTTAGCTTCTTTTCCTGTTGTCTCTGTCATACGTTTTGAGGCTCTTCCTGTTGGTGCAGCAAGTAATATCTTTTTATTTAGCTTTTCAAATACTTTAATCAATGATTTAATAATAGTGGTTTTTCCTGTACCTGGTCCACCTGTAATGACTAAAATCCCGTTTGTTATAGCCTGTCTAATGGCTTCTTTTTGATTGTCTGCCAAAGTTATTTGGTCTTCTTTTTCTATATTACTTATTTCTTCATCTATATCTACTTGTAAGGTATCTAATTCTCCTTGAGAAAGTTCTATAAGCTTGTTACAGGTGTTAGTTTCTGCATAAAAATATGGCATGGAATAGACTACTATTTCCGAATTTTCATCATTGCAGGACTGTCCCGATGGTTCTTGTGGGCGACCGAAGGTCGCCCCTACGTCTTGTCGTTCTAATTGTATTTTTTGTTTAAGGGCCATTTCTTGGATTCCTTCTACTACATCTGCTTCTTCTACGCCTAATAATTCTCTTGACCTATCTATTAAAAGATCACTTGGGGCATAGGTATGACCTTGATTGTGAAATATATTAATTGTGTACCTGATTCCTGAATGTATACGATATTTGGACTTAGGAGAAATTCCCATTGTTCGTGCAATAAGGTCTGCTCTTTTAAATCCTATACCTGTAATTTCATCAGCTAGGCGATAGGGGTTTTCTTGTATATACGGTATGGTCATTTCTGCATATTTTTTATATATTCTAACTGCATAGTTAGGAGTAATACCGTATTGGGAAAGGAAAAGTATAATTTCTCTCAATTCTCTTTGTTCTTCAAATGCTTCTCTTATGGATTGTGATTTTTTCTCCCCAATACCAGATACTTCTGTTAATCTTTGTGGAGCATATTGTATAATTTCTAGGGCATCTGTGCCAAAATGGTCTATTATTCTTTCTGCCATTTTTTTACCTATGCCTTTTATAACTCCAGAGGATAAATATTTTAAAATACCTTCCTTTGTTGAAGGTTGTATGTGTCTATATTCCTTAACTTCCATTTGTTTACCGTATGTTGGATGGACTTTCCACTTGCCTTTTACAGAAACTACTTCTCCCTCTTTTAGGGCAGGCAAACATCCTACTACTGTTACCTGTTCTTCTTCACAGTCTAATATGCCTACCAAGTATCCGTTGGATTCGTTTTGAAATATTATCTCTATTAGTCTGCCTTCTAATTCAACCACTATAAACTGCCTCCTAGCTAGTAAATATCCCCTATATTATATCATATTATTATTAATATTGTCTTGTCATTCTGGGTGGAAGGAGGAATCTTAGGGCTTAAGATTCTTCACTGCGTTCAGAATGACAGTAAAGAGGATTTTCAGAATGACAGTAAAGAGGATTTTCAGAATGACAACATTCCCGTCAGGTTGCGTAAAAATATGATTTTTACGTTTTTGTCATTCCGAGTGAAACGAGGAATCTTAGGGCTTAAGATTCTTCACTGTGTTAAGTAAAATGACGGCAAAAAAATAAACGATCCTAGGACCGTTTATTTTTTTTAAACTATTATTTAATTATTTAGGATTCAAGATACTTTCCTGCTTGTACTGCTGCAATAGCTCCATCTGCTGCTGCTGTAATAACTTGTCTTACAGACTTAACTCTACAATCACCTGCTGCAAATATGCCATCAACATTAGTTTTCATATTGTCATCAGTTATTATATAACCTGCTTGGTCCATATCTAACATTCCTTTAAACAATCCTGTTGCAGGTAGATAGCCTACATACATAAATATACCAAGTATACCTTCTTCCGGAGTATATTCTGTAACTTTACCTGTTTTTAAATTTTCAACTACTATTCCATTTACTATTTTTTCACCTTTAATTTCTTTTATAGTGCTATTCCAAATAATTTGAATTTTGGGATTGCTGAAAGCTTTCTCTTGTATAGATTTAGCAGCCCTAAGTTCGTCTCTTCTATGTACTATATTTACTTTTCTAGCGAATTTGGTTAAGAATATAGCTTCTTCTACTGCTGCATCTCCCCCACCAATAACAAAGACTTCTAAACCTGTAAAGAAGTTTGCATCGCAAGTAGTACAATAGGATACTCCTTTACCTGTTAGTTCCACTTCTCCTGGTACACCTAAAACTTTAGGGTTGGCACCTGTTGATACAATAACTGTTTTGCTTTTGTAAGTTGCCTTTTCACCTACAAGTTCTTTTATTGGTCCTTGTAATTTTACTTCTTTTATAGTATCTATTCCAAATTCTGCTCCAAATTCCTTGCACTGTTCTACCATTCTGTCTGTTAATGAAGACCCAGATGCATTTGCTTCAGAACCTGGATAGTTTGCAATTTCTGCTGTACCTACTATTTGTCCACCTGCTTTTTCCTTTTCTAATATCAATGTTGACATTTTACCTCTAGCAGCATATATGCCTGCAGATAGACCAGATGGTCCGCCACCTATTATAATTACATCATAAACATTTTCCATTTATTTCACTCCCTGGTTTTATATTTTACCTAATATTATTTATACCACATACTAGTATAGTATAATCAATTTAACTTATAATACTATTATGTGTTTTTATAGAACAATTTGCAATACTATATTTACATATAAATTAAAGTTTTGTTTATTATTCCA
>CAYLXY010000035.1:9148-10936 GCA_964387405.1 uncultured Clostridiaceae bacterium | reverse complement strand
AATAATATTATAAACTTAAGCAGGGCATATGCCCTGCTTAGATTTTAAATCTATTGGAGTGATTGTATTATGAACAAAGTTAAACGATATGCTATATCTATGTTTCTACCTATTTTGTTTGTTATATTTTGGCAAATGTCTTCTATTAAAATAAACAATCCTGTACTGCTTCCTAAAGTTAATGTTGTAACTAAACTTCTTGCTAGTCCTACTAATAATCTTTTAAGTATTGGATCTTTACTATCCAATACATTAATAAGTGTATTTAGAGTAGCAATAGGTTATAGCTTAGCAGCATTTATAGCAATACCTATTGGCATGATTGTAGGATACTCTAAAAAATTAGATCAATTTCTGCTACCTTTTCTAGGTTTGTTTAGACCAATAGCACCACTTGCTTGGGTTCCACTAGTTTTAGCTTGGTTTGGTATTTCTAGTCTTGCATCTATACTAGGCATAGAGTACGGTAAAGCTTATATATTATTTAATAATATTAAGCTATCTATGTTATTTATAATATTTATAGGGGCATTTTTCCCAATTTTAACAAATACAATATATGGAGCTAAAAGTGTAAAAGTTACTTTAATCGACTCTGCACTAACAATGGGTGCAACAAGAAAAGATATTTTTTTAAAAGTTATACTTCCTGCTTCTCTCCCTTCTATTGTAACAGGTCTACGGGTAGGCCTTGGTGTTGCATGGATGTGTCTTGTGTCAGCAGAGATGCTGCCTGGTAGTCTTGCAGGTGTAGGTTATCTTATTACTCACGCATATACAATTGCAAGAACAGATGTTGTAATAGCTGGTATGATAGCAATAAGTATCGTGGGAGGCTTGCTTGATTTATCATTTCAAAAAATAGAAGGCAAATTTTTCAAATGGCAAAGCATGGAAAGGTAGTGAATACAATTGAAGAAAATAATTGAAATAAAAAATTTACATAAAACATTTATTACTGAAACTGGACAAGATGTACATGCACTTAAAGATATCAATATTAATATATGTGAACACGACTTTATATGTATATTAGGACCTAGTGGCTCTGGGAAATCTACATTGCTTCGCCTTATGGAAGGTTTAATATTCCCAACTAAAGGTAGCATTAATGTGGCAAGCAAACCCGTTACTGGTCCGCTTCCTGAGGCAGGAATGGTATTTCAAGAATATTCTTTAATGCCATGGAGAAATATTATAGATAATGTAGTATTTGGACTAGAGCTAAGAGGTGTACCTAAGAAGGAACGATATGAAACTTGCAAAAAAATATTAGAGCGTTTTGGACTTATAGATTTTTTATATAGCTTTCCACACGAACTTTCTGGTGGTATGAAACAGAGAGCTGCAATTGCAAGAGCTATAGCTACATCTCCCCTTATACTGTTTATGGACGAGCCTTTCGGTGCATTAGATGCCTATACTAGGTTTCAAATGCAAGAAGATCTTATAGATTTTTGGCTAGAAGAGAAAAGAACTATCATATTCGTTACACATAGCGTCGAAGAAGCTATTTTTCTCGGTACTAAAGTAATTTTAATGAGCCCAAGACCTGGTGAAATTGCTAAAGAATATGATATAGATCTTCCATATCCACGTAATAGATTTAATACTAACTTTGAAACTTATTTTAAAGATATAATGGATAATATGAATACAGTAAATTTAGCCCATAGTTAATACCCCTTAATATATTTTTTAAATTAAAAACCCAGAGAAAGGACTTATATTATAAATCCTTTCTCTGGGTTTTTCAGTCCAATTATTAAACTAAATATAAGTTATTAC
>CAYLXY010000035.1:0-9048 GCA_964387405.1 uncultured Clostridiaceae bacterium | reverse complement strand
CAATAGTATGGCAAACGAAACGTCCCCATGGCTTATCCGTAACTTACTTTATACTTTCCGAAATCTTTTTAGCTGTTTCTATTACAGATGATATCCTTTCTTCTTTTTGCTTTTCCATTCTTGAAGTAGGTCCAGACATGCTTACGGCTGCAATAACTTCATTAGACGAGTTATAAATAGGTGCAGCATAGCATGTTAGTCCAAATTCGCTTTCCTCGTCATCCATTGCATAACCCTGTAGTTTAATTTTCTCTAATTCCTCTAATATCTTACTTTTGTCTATAATTGTTTTTTCTGTATATTCCTCAAACTTCTGGTTTGATAAATGAGCTAAAGCTTTTTCTGCAGGCATATTAGCTAATAGAACCTTTCCACTTGCAGTACAATAAGACGGTTTTTTACCTCCTACAAAGGACTCCATATGAACAAAGGATGTTCCACTTACTTTATCCAAAAACCTAACGCTTCCATCGTCTTCCATAGCAACTAAATGGGATGCCTCGTTAAAGCTTTGGGTTAACCTTTCTAAAAATGGTCTTGAGTATCTTGCTATTTCCACTCTATTTAACACGACTGTACCTATATACGCAAACTTCATGCCTAGCCTATACTTATTATTTTCTTCATTTTTTCTTACATAACCACGACTTTCCAGTGTCGTTAAGAGTCTAAATGCTGTACTTTTTCCTAATCCCATTTCTTTAGATAATTCAGTTACTCCCACTTCTTCAACTTGGCATAATATATCGATCAGTCTAAGTGCATTATCTACAGACTGTAATATATATTGACTATTATCCTTGTTTTTTATATCAGTCAATTTTATTTCCCCCCATTGTCCCCAATCTTATTATAGTAGATATTATATCAAAAAAAGGCTTGTTTTACAATATTCTAACATGTTTAGAACATAGTATACCTATTAAAAACAAAGGCTAATTTTATAGAAGGCCACTGAAAAAGTCTATTTTTTTGTCATCCTGAGTGAAACGAAGGATCTTTTAAACATTGAAAACAATAGATTCTTTACTGCGTTCTGAATGACAAATTGCTAAAGCAATATGTTTTTCAGTGATCTCATTTTACAGTCATTACATAAGATTAATAAGCTTCCACCAAGGCATATAAAATCCAAAAATAATTACAAACATCATAAAAGTTAATACTATTCCATATTTTATGGTAATCTTATTAGAATAATAATTATTCCCTGCACCTATCATTATAGTTACCTGGTGAAAAGGTAATACATAATGCATATTAACTAATATATACACAATTAGAACTAAAGGCACTACATCTATTACTCCATGAGTTAACTCCATTAAGCCAGGTATTACCACCGATAATGTAGTGATAGAACTTCCTAATAACATGTGAAGTCCCATTACTGTTAAAATTAAAATTACTAAGTAACCAGTGGAATATGTGGATGGAAATATGCCTGTTATACTTGAATAAACTATACTCGCTACCCCACTTTGATTCATAACACTTCCTATAGCAAAGGCCGCAGTAAGAAAAATCATAAGACCCATGTTTAAACTTTTTAAATCTTTAATTTCTATAATCTTAAAACCGAACATAGCTAAAGTACCAACTAATGCCACAATGGCAGAATTAATACCGTGGAATGGTTCTGTCATCCATAGTACTATAACAATACCCATTATAATAATGGATACTTTTTCCTCGGATCCAACCTTTTCCATTTCAGTTTCATTGTCATTACTAGTTAAATCTATATTTTTAAGTTTCTTTCCAAATGTTAAAATAAATGATATTCCTATTGCTATAGTTGTAAACAGTGTAGGTACTGCCATATATTTTGCCCACTCCATCCAACTCATAGATATATTGGCAAACTGAAGAGCTGCATAATTTAGTATAATATCACCATTTATAAAGAACATACAAGTAACTGTTGATGCTACGAATATACTAAAAAATAATATTTCTTTTGCGTCTTTAGGTACTTTTCTATCCTTAAAAAATTGATCATATATTGATGCCAGTAGTATTACCCTAGAAAAAGGTTGAGGTATGACAAATATCATTAATATACCAAATACAAAAGACATTGAAATTAACTTATAAGGGGTATTACCATACCTATTAAGTACAAAATTTGAGAATCTATTTGCTACATTTGAATTTACTATTCCTTGGGATAATAAAAATGATAATGCAATCATATAAAAGTTTGATGATAAGGGAAACCTTAAAACCACCTTTAGTGGAGTACTACCGAATATAGTAAAGACTATAAGTAAAAATATAGATGCATAAGTTCTGTCTATGACTCCAATAGTCCACCATGTTAAAACTAAAAACAAGGTTCCTAAAATTATACCCTGGTTTAAAGTCATTCCTAATGGTTTCATCAATATAATAACTAAAGGTAAAATAATTGACCCAATAAGTTTTAAGACTTTGTTATTACTCATTTTACAAAAACCCCCTTAATTTAGAGATCCCTAAAAGTCTGGTTTTATAAAACTGCTCCCATCACCTCTCATAAGGTAACAGGAGCAGTATTTTAGTCTGTAGTATATGCTGCAAGTGCAATTGATAATAGTTTACTATCTATAGTGTCCGTTCTTGATGTCATTACTAAGGGTGCTGTTGTCCCCATGACTGCAGCAGCTACTCTTATCTTTGAAAAATAAACTAAAGATTTATGAAGTGTATTACCAACTTGAAGATTAGGTGCAACTAGTATGTCTGCCTTACCTGCAACACTGCCTTCTATTCCTTTGTGCTTAGCAGCTTCAACGGATACTGCATTGTCAAGGGCAAAAGGTCCATCTATTATGGCATTCTTTATTTGTCCCCTGTCACCCATTTTACTTAATATTGCAGCTTCCATAGTATCTGGTATTGCTGGGTTTACTACTTCTACTGCAGATAATAATGCAACTTTTGGTTTTTCACATCCTAGCTTAATAGCTAATTCTATTGCATTTTCAATTATGCTCTTTTTCTCTTCTAAAGTAGGTTCTATGCTCATTGCACAATCTGTAAGCAATTGAAGCCCTTCCCCATAAAATCTTTCATATACTGATACTTGACTTATAAGGTTACCTTTTCTAAGTCCTTTTTCCTTGTTTAATACAGCCCTTAAAAATACAGAAGTATGAAGGTTTCCTTTCATTATAGCATTTGCTTTTTTATCTCTAGCTAGTTCTACTGCTTTTTCAGCAGCTAATTTATGATCTGGCTCATGGATTAACTCTGTATTAGCTAAATCTAAATTACCTTCCCTAGCTAGTTCTTTAATTTTATCTGTATCTCCAATTAATATGAAGTTTGCTAAATTCATTTCATAGGACTTTTTTACAACACTGACAACATCACTGTCTTCAGCTGCAGCAACAGCAATTGTTCTTGTATGTCTGTCTTTTACTTTTTCAAAGATCTCATCCAAGGTCTTAATCATATTTATTCTCCTTTACTAGTAAGTCTTAGGTGATTCTTCACCATTTAAATATCTTAATGCTCCTAATGCTAAGGCTTCCATTTCATTTTCTCCTGGATTTAAATATATAGGGCCAATAAATGAAATTCTTTCCTTAATAGTATTCATTAAAAGGTCTGAATAAGCTAAGCTTCCTGTAAAGGCGATACAATCTACATTTCCTTTTAGTACAGCAGCTGCGCCACCTATTTCTTTTGAAACTTGATAAGCCATTGCCATATATGCTTCTTTAGCTTCTTCATTTCCATTGGCTATCATTTCTTCTACTTCAAGTCCACTGTTTGTACCTAAATATGCACTTAATCCACCTCTACCTGTTAACATTTTTAGAACTTCGTCACTAGTGTATTTTCCAGAAAAGCAAAGTTTTACTAAATCACCAGTAGGCAGGGAACCTGCCCTCTCTGGTGAAAAAGGTCCATCTCCATCCAAAGCATTGTTTGCATCTATAACCTTGCCTTTTTCATGGGCACCAACTGAGATGCCCCCTCCCATATGAACAACGATTATATTTATGTCTTCATACTTTTTATCAATTTGCTCTGCTATTTTTCTAGCAGTTGCTTTTTGATTAAGAGCATGGAAACTACTTAGTCGTGTAATAAGAGGAATACCACTATATTTGGCATATTTGCACATCTCATCAGTCATAGGTGGATCTAAAGTAACAACAGGTATATCTAATTCTTTTCCTAAGTCATAAGAAATTAAATTTCCTACATTTGTTGCATGTTTACCATATACTCCACTTTTCATATCTTTTAGCATCTTTTCATTAATTAAATATATACCTCCAAGAATTGGCTTTACGTTTCCACCCCTACAAGCTATAGAGTCAAAATCATTAAGAGTAAAACCAAGTTCTTTTACTGCATCTACTATTCCATTTTTCCTAAAATCATATTGCTCCCAAATATCACCAAAGCCTTTTAGGTCTTCTGATGAATGTTGAATGGATTTACCCTCAATAAGCTTTTCATTTTCATATATAGCTACTTTAGTAGATGTAGAACCAGGATTTATGATTAATAACCTAAAAATTTTATTCAAAGTGTTTCCTCCTATAACCAAACTTTAGTCTTGATTTACAAAGTCATCATAGTCTTTTCGTAATTCTTCTTGAACCTCTTTTATGTCTTCATCACTTAAGTGTCTATATCTTCCTTGCATTTTTAAATATTTATCTATAGGTTGTAATTCCTTTGGTTTACTAGTTATTGTTCTTTTACCATTTTCGTATTCATATAAAATCCATGCTCCAGATTTTACTGCTTCCTTAGCTATCTCTATACTTTTAGCTGGTTGAGAACGCCATCCTGTTGGACAAGGAGTTTGTATATGAACAAGAGCAGGACCATCAGCATCCTTTGCTTTTTGAACTTTTTTTCTTAAATCATTAAGATTTGAAATTGATGCAGTTGCAACATAAGGAATTCCATGGGCTTCTGCAATTTTAGCAAGATTTTTTCTTTTAGTCTTCTTTCCACCAGGTGTAGTTGTACTACTTGCACCAAATGGTGTAGAACTACTTCCCTGAATTCCAGTATTCATATAAGCTTCGTTATCATAGCAAATATATAATACTTTATCTCCTCTTTCCATCATTCCAGAAAGAGCTTGAAGACCTATATCAACAGTTGCACCGTCTCCAGCAAATCCTAATACTGTAGTATGGTAATTGCCTTGTGCTTCTAATCCAGCTTTTATACCTGATGCATAAGCTGCTGTGTTTTCAAGGTTACCTTGGAAACCTGGTATCCTTACAGAAGTTTCTTTACCAAAACCTGAGAATAAAGCTGCGCAGCCTGGTGGTATTACTACAATAGTGTCGTCTCCTAATACGTCTAGTACATTTCTAAATATTAACTCCATACCACATCCTGCACAAGCACTTACTCCATGAGAAACTAAACCTTTAGAATCAGTATTTACTTTATACATTTTTAGTCACCTGCCTTAAATCCATTGAATTTTCATTAAGATCTATCCATTGAGTAGTTTTTTTTGTTTCACCTTTGTGAACACTTAATAATTCATTAAATATTTTTTCAATTGTAGACTCGGATATATCTCTTCCTCCAAGACCTCCAATATAACTTCTTACATCTGTTTGGTTTTCTACAGAAGTTTTAATTTCTAACCATGTAGGTCCACCTTCTGCACCTAGACCTGCACTTCTGTCTAATACTCCTACTACCTTTTTACCTGATAATGCTTTTCCAACTAATTCGTATGGGAAAGGTCTAAAACAAACTATTCTAAGAACCCCTACTTTTTGTCCTTTTTCTCTTAATTTGTTTACTACATATTTTGCAGTACCTGACATTGAGCCTAATGTTACTAATACTACATCTGCATCTTCTGTTTTATATTCTTCTATTAATGATAGCTTTCTCCCGAAAGTCTCATAAAATTCCTCTTGTATCTTTGGGATTATTTGTAAAGCATTGTCAAATCCTACTTTTTGTTGGTATCTCATTTCTGTAAATTCATCTGAAGATGTTAAGTCGTTTATAAACATAGGATCTTTAGTGTCTAAATATGCATTTTTAGATACATATTTTCCTAAAAATTTATCTACTGTTTCTTGACTAGGACATTCAACTTTTTGCATTGAATGGGATAGGAAGAAACCATCTAAGCAAACCATTGCTGGTGTAAGAATATCTTCATGTTCAGCAACTTTATATGCCATTAATGTTAAATCAAGTACATCTTGTACATTTTCTGTATAAAATTGTAGCCATCCTGAATCTCTTTCAGCCATTGAATCTTGATGGTCACACCATAAACTCCAAGGAGCTACTAGTGCTCTATTTACTACAGGCATTACAATTGGAACTCTAAGTCCCGAAGCAATTCCTAATACTTCATGCATTAAAGCTAGTCCAACAGAAGAAGTAGCAGTAGCTGCTCTTACTCCAGTAAGTTGTGCACCTATAGCTGCAGACATTGCAGTATGCTCAGACTCAACCCTAATATACTTAGCATCAAGCTCACCATTTTCAACTATCTTTGATAAATCCTCTGCCATAGAACTTTGTGGTGTTATAGGATATGCAGATATTACACCTACTCTTGCTAATCTAATAGCTTCTACAGCAGCGGCATTTCCATCTAGCATTTTAATTGTCATTACTTCTCACCTCTCTCATCTACCATTTTCATACATTGTTTAGGACATTCATTAGCGCATATACCGCAGCCTTTACAATAATCCCAGTCCATAACTACACATTCTTCTCTATCTTTGTATACAGTTATTACATTAGCAGGACAGCTTCTTTCACAAATCCCACATTTGATACATTCAGCAAAATTTACTTTCGGTCTTTCTAATCTCCAACTTCCTGTATTTGCACTATCAAAGACAGTAGCAACAGGTCCTAATATTCTACATTTCTTTTGTGTCTTCGTAAGAGTCTCTTGCTGCTTTTGCATTTTTATCACCTGCCCTTTCTCCAAATGATTCTTTTAGAGCTTCTTCTATAGATTCAATTTTTACTAAGCCAGTTTTTGCTAATGCTCCTAGCATAGCTCCATTAGGTATACTCATACCTATATTTTTAAGAGCCATTCCAGTACCATTTACATAAAATACCTTTTCAAATCCATAGTCATTTTTATATCTATCTAACAAATCTTTTTTATCAGTGTTTACAACTAAAATAGTATCTTTGCTTATTCCTTTGCCTACATTTACATTTTTATCTATAATTGTTTCATCTAGAACAAGAACTATATCTGGTTCATATACAAAGGAATTTATTAATATTGGTTCATCATCTACAATAATATCTGTGTATACAGGTGCCCCTCTTCTCTCGTGTCCATATGCTGGAACAGTAATTGCATATTTATCTTCGTGAATGGAAACAGCTCTTGATAATACTTTTGCTGCTGTAACTACTCCCTGGCCTCCTAGACCATAAAATTTTAGCTTAATCATGTCGAACCTCCTTAAATTTTGATAATTTGATTGTTGTTAATTTTATAACAATGCCTTTGAGGGCAATTGCATTCTACATTGAAGTTTTCTAGTGGTGCTTATCCCCCCAATTGACTGTTTAAGCTCTTTTCTATAATAATCTACGGTTTTGGAGGAGGATTATTATAAGATATGAGGGGATTTGCACCTATATATAAATAATAGGGGTGTCAATAAGTTAATAATCTTACATCTTTTGTTAAAAATATAACTATTGTTTTATGTTTTATGTTAATTTTTAATTATATATATCTACTAAAGTAAAAACATAACTGTTTGTGGTATATAAGTTATTACAAGTATAGCAACTATAAGCGCTATTATGAATGGCCACAGCCGTCTAACAAGTGTATGGTACTGCGTGTTACCCACACTTGCAGCAGTAAATGTACATACTCCAAATGGAGGTGTTGCAAGACCTATTGCTGTATTTGCTGATATAATAATCCCTAGATGTATAAGATCAATTCCAAACTGTTTTGCTAAGGGAACTAATAATGGAGTTGCGATAGTTATAATTGCTCCAGTTTCCATAAAAGTTCCAGCAACAAGTAAGATAACATTTATTAGTAATAATATAACTACCTTACTATTTGTAAAATTAAGAACTCCTTCTAAAAGTATATTAGGTATTCTTTCATATGCCAATATCCAAGCAAATATAGCGGCATTTGAAATAATAAACATAACACTTGCAGATGTTTTTGCACATTTAAAGAGTATTGACGGTAAATCCTTAAACTTAAGCTCTTTATATACAAATAACCCAACAAACAAACCATAGAAAACAGCTACTACTGCAGATTCTGTTGGTGTAAATACTCCCCCAAATACACCGCCGACAATTATTACAGGTGTACCTATAGCCCATAAAGAATCTTTCAATATGTGTAAAAATTCTTTAGGTGTAGTTTTTTCATCGTTACCTCTATAATCATGTTTCTTGGAAATAAACAAGGTTACTGCTATTAATGCTAATCCCATTATTATACCTGCAGCTATCCCTGCTATATATAGATCTGTTATAGACACACCTGCTAATACCCCATATATTACAAAGGAAATACTTGGTGGTATTACAACTCCCAATGGGCTTGCACTAGCTATAATTGCAGCTGAAAAATCCCTATCATATCTTTTTTCAACCATAGCTGGTATCATTAATCCTCCTATGGCTGCTGTAGTTGCAACCCCACTCCCAGAGATGGCTGCAAAAAACATACAAGCTAAAACAGATACAACACCAAGCCCACCATGTATATTACCAACCATAGCATTAGCTAGTTTAACTAGTCTCTTTGCTATCCCACCACTATTCATAAATTCACCTGCTAGAATGAAAAATGGAATTGCCAAAAGTGATGAAGTTGCTATACCAGTAAAAAGTCTCTGTATAATAACCATATTAGGCATGTCAGCAAGTAGAATATATATAAATGAAGGAATACCAACGCTTAGTGCTACTGGAACACCAATAGTTAAAAAAATACCTGTTAGTACTAAAAAAACTGCAATACTCAAAATACTCACCTCACTTATTTAGTTTTATTATAAAAAATATTTTTAATATTTTTTATTGTAT
>CAYLXY010000034.1:0-10944 GCA_964387405.1 uncultured Clostridiaceae bacterium | reverse complement strand
ATTAATAAAAGTTTATATTATATAGAGGAAAACTTTAATTTAATATAATTATGTTTATGTTTTTAATGTTTTATAAGAGTCGATAATAATTTTGTATGGAAATGTTTTACAATGTCCATACTGTTTATAATATAAGCATTAATTTTTAAAGGGTGAAACTAATACAAGAAAAAGGGGGAGATATTTATGAGTAAGCTGTACAGGTCAGCACTATTTGACGCATATGAAAGATATAACGGTAAAGTAGTTGATTTTGCAGGGTGGGAAATGCCAATAGAGTACGAAGGATTGGTACCTGAACACCATGCGGTAAGAAATGCTGCCGGAATGTTTGATGTATCCCATATGGGTCAAATCACAGTAACTGGCAAGGATGCGGAAGCATATCTGCAATATATGGTTGCAAATGATGTATCAGACCTTGGTGACAATCAAATACAATATACACATTTTTGTAAACCAGATGGTGGGATAGTGGATGACTTCCTAATTTATAAATACGATGGTAATCGTTATTTAACAATAGTTAACGCATCCAATGTGGACAAAGATTTTGAATGGATGAAAAAGAACAAAGGTACATATGATGTAAAAATAGAAAATCTTTCTGATGACTATTCTGCAATAGCGTTGCAAGGTCCAAAATCAGAGGAAATATTACAGGAACTTACAGACCTAGATCTTTCTAAAATGAAAACTTTCTATTTTAAAGATGATGTTATAGTAAACGGGGCAAAAGCTCTAGTTTCAAGAAATGGTTACACAGGTGAAGATGGATTTGAAATATATCTTGGGAATGATGATGTAATAGCACTATGGGACAAACTATATGAAGTTGGAAAAGATAAAGGATTAAAACCAGCAGGCCTTGGTGCAAGAGATACTTTAAGATTTGAAGCAAACCTACCTCTTTATGGAAATGAAATGACAGAAGATATTACTCCTTTAGAGGCAAGTTTAGGTTTCTTTGTAAAACTTGATAAAGAAAGTGACTTTATAGGGAAAGATGCTTTGAAAAAGCAAAAAGAAGAAGGTCTAAAAAGAAAAATCGTAGCACTTGAGATGAAAGGTAAAGGAATACCTAGACAAGGTTATGAAGTTATGGCTGATGGAAAAGTAATAGGATTTGTAACTACAGGTTACACTTCTCCAACTCTTGGTAAGAACATTGCTAAAGCTATGGTAGATATAGAATACTCAAAACTAGGTACATCAGTTGAAGTAAAGATTAGAAAAAGAACTTCAGAAGCTGAAGTAATTAGTGGTAGATTTTTAAAAAAGAAGTAAGTTTTAAAAATTAATCTTTGATTTTAGTTTTTTCAAATAAAAATAAATTATAAATTTTAAGGAGGATTATTATTATGAAATATGAAGAGGGACTTTTATACACAGACGATCACGAGTGGGTAAAAATTGAAGGAAATGTAGCTTATGTTGGAATTTCAGACTATGCACAAAATTCATTAGGTGATATTGTTTATGTTGAATTACCAGAAGTTGACGATGACATTGAAAAAGGTGAAGAAATTGCAGTTGTTGAATCTACAAAGGCAGCTTCAGATATCTTTGCACCAATCTCAGGTAAAATAATAGAAGTTAACGAAGCTTTAGATGATGAACCAGAGCTTATTAACGCAGATGCTTTTGCTAACTGGCTGGTTAAGTTAGAAATATCAGGAGATCCAGATACAGAAGGTCTTTTAAGTGCAGCAGAATACAAAGCAATGTGTGAAAAAGAATAATATAAAGACAAAGTATAAAGAAGATTCATATAAGGAGGGCTAGTATGGCTGATGTTCATCACAAGTATTTACCTACTACAACTGCAGATGAAAAAAAGATGCTGGAAGTAATAGGAGTAGATACTATAGAAGAACTTTTTAATGATATACCTAAAGAGCTACAATTAGACAGAGCTCTTAATTTAGAAGGGCCGACTTCAGAATTAGAAGTTGCTCGTAGGGTAACAGCACTTGGTAAGAAAAACAAAACTACAGATGATTTAACTTGTTTTTTAGGAGCAGGGGCATATGATCATTATATTCCTTCTCTAATAAAGCATTTAGCAGGAAGATCTGAGTTCTTTACTGCATATACACCGTACCAACCAGAAATAAGTCAAGGTACACTGCAAACAATATTCGAGTACCAATCTATGATAAGTGAACTAACAGGCATGGATGTAACCAATGCTTCTATGTATGATGGTGCAACTGCAACTGCAGAAGCTGCTATTATGGCAACTGATCAAACAAGACGTAATTCTATAATTGTTTCTAAAACAGTTGCTCCAGAAATTAGGGAAGTTCTAAAAACTTATCTTGGAATGAGAGATATAGAGTTAGTAGAAGTTGATATGGCAGATGGAGTAACAGACATAGATAAACTTAAAGCAGCAATCGGAAAAGATACTGCTGGTGTTATAATTCAAAATCCAAACTTCTTCGGAATTATAGAAGATATGACAGATGTTGAAAAAATGACACATGGAAACAAATCTTTATTAATTAACTATGTAGACCCTATTTCTTTAGGAATATTAAAAAGTCCTGGTGAATTAGGTGCAGATATAGTTGTTGGTGAAGGTCAATCTTTAGGAAATGCTTTAAAATATGGTGGACCTTACTTAGGTTTCTTCTCAACTACTAAAAAGCTTATTAGAAAGATGCCTGGTAGAATAGTAGGAGAGTCTATAGATGTAGATGGTAAGAGAGCATTTGTTCTTACACTACAAGCTAGAGAGCAACATATTAGAAGATTTAAAGCAACTTCAAATATTTGTTCAAACCAAGGTTTAGTAGCACTTATGGCTGGAATGTACTTAAGTACAATGGGTAAAGAAGGCTTAAAAGAAGTAGCTACACAAAGTGCAAGAAAAGCACATTATGCAATGGAACAAGTTACAAAGAGTGGCAAGTTCAAACCGCGATTTAAAGACAAACCATTCTTCAAAGAATTTGCAGTGACTAGTGATGTAGACAGTTCTAAAGTTCTTAGTGAACTATACAACAAGAATATGCTAGGTGGATATGAGCTAGGCAAAGACTATAAAGAATTAGAAAATGGTTTATTAATAGCTGTAACTGAAAAGAGAACTAAAGAAGAAATAGATAAATTAGCTAGTGCAATGGAGGTGATATAGTGAATACTAATTACGATAAACTAATAATTGAAGTTTCTAAAGAAGGAAGAAGAGCATATGACTTACCTAAATGTGATGTAGGGGAAGCAGCTCTAGACAGCTTAATTCCAAGTGAATTATTAAGTGATAGAGAACTAGGCTTGCCAGAGGTAAGTGAAATAGATGTAGTTAGACACTATACACAACTATCTAATAAAAATTATGGGGTAGACACAGGATTTTACCCACTAGGATCTTGTACTATGAAGTACAACCCTAAAATAAATGAAGATATGGCAGCTTTACCTACATTTTGTAATATTCACCCTTACCAACCAGAAGAAAGTGTACAAGGAGCTTTAGAGCTTATGTACGGACTGGACGGAATGCTAGCTGAAATAGCAGGTATGTCAAGAATGACACTTCAACCTGCAGCAGGAGCCCATGGTGAACTTACAGGAATAATGATAATCAAAGCTTACCATAGAAAAAGAGGAGATTTCAAAAGAAATAAAATTATAGTTCCAGATGCTGCACATGGTACAAACCCAGCTACAGCAGCTGTTGCAGGATTTGAAATTATAGAAATAAAATCACATCCAGATGGTGCAGTTGATATTGATGCATTAAAAGCTGTACTAGGTGATGATACAGCAGGACTAATGTTAACAAATCCAAGTACTCTTGGACTTGTAGAAAAGAACATTAAAGAAATTGCTGATTTAGTTCATGATGCTGGTGGATTATTATACTATGATGGTGCCAACATGAATGCTATCATGGGTGTTGCAAGACCAGGTGATATGGGATTTGACGTTGTTCATTATAACATACACAAAACTCTTTCAACTCCTCATGGTGGTGGAGGACCAGGTAGTGGTGCAGTAGGTGTTGTAGAAAAACTAGTACCATTCCTTCCTGTTCCAACAATTGAGAAAAAAGGAGATACATATTTCTTAGACTATGATAGACCAGACTCTATTGGTAAAGTAAAAGCTTTCTACGGAAACTTTGATGTACTAGTAAAGGCATATTCTTATGTACTTTCAATGGGACCAAAGTTAAGAGAAGCAAGCCAAAGAGCTGTATTAAATGCAAATTATATGATGTTCAAACTAAAGGATAAGTATTATCTTCCAATAGAAAGAATATGTATGCATGAGTTTGTATTAAGTGGACTTAAAAATAAAAAAGGTATGGCAGGCGAAGCAACTACTTTAGATATTGTAAAACGTCTGTTAGACTATGGATATCATCCACCTACAGTTTATTTCCCACTTATAATAGATGAAGCAATGATGATAGAGCCAACAGAAACAGAAACTATTGAAACTTTAGATGGCTATATAGATGCATTAAATAAGATAGCTGATGAAGCAGAAAAAGATATTGAAATATTAAAATCTGCTCCTCATAATACAGTAGTAAGAAGAATTGATGAGATGAAAGCAGCTAAAGATTTAATAGTAACATGGAAAAAATAAAAACTCTAGTTAAAAAATAGTAATAAAAACTTGGTTCAGGTAGAGTTTTTAACTCTACCTGAATCCTAGTTTTAATATTAATAGTTAAAGTATAATGTTAAGCATTTTTAAAATATTTATATATACATAAGAATTGATATTACAAGATAATACAATTTGTGTTTTTGAATGTTTAGCAATCTACCAATATTAAATCATAAATATATGAAAACACTAAGGAGGAATAACAATGTTTGGACAAGATGGAAATTTCGAACAAGCTCTTCTTGATAGTATGGCAGCATCTATAAAAGAAAGAATTGAAACTGCTTGTGGCACGTGAGACCTTAAAGCTGTATTAGCGGTCGCGTGGGGCGTCAAAGAAAAAGTTGATCCAAGTCAAGCAGATGCATTAATGGAATACATGAAAGGTATTCAAGATAAAGAATTCACAGTATCTTCAGGAGAAGTAGTAAAGTTCCTAAAAGGTGGAGTAAAAGTAAAGAATGATGAAGGAACATTAATCTATAGATACCAAATAACTGAAGATAATTTATAGGAAATATTTACCCTCTGTTTATATAGCAGGGGGTATTTTTCTAACATAATACGCAGCAAGTTATACAGGAGATGATTATATGAGTCTGAATGTGCTATTTTTAGATAAGTGTGAATATGAAAAAGCTCTAACTATTCAATATGATATTTTAGAAAGACGGCAAAAAGGAGAAATAGGAGATACTATAATAATAGTTGAACATCCTCCAGTTCTTACATTAGGAAGAAACGCTATGGAATCAAATGTTGTGGTTTCAGAAGAAAATCTAAAAAATCAAGGTATATCTCTTTATAAAACAAATAGGGGTGGAGATGTGACATATCACGGTAATGGACAGATAGTAGGTTATCCTATAGTTGACTTAAGAGGTATAAAAATAGGTATTAGAGAATTTATTACAAGAATGGAAAATGCTTTTATAGACTTATTAGAAAATGAATTTAATATAAAAGCTAGCAAGGATAGTGAGCATACTGGTGTTTGGGTAGAAAATGAAAAAATAGTTGCAATTGGTTTAGCAGTAAAAAGAGGAGTTACTATGCATGGTTTTGCATTTAATGTAAACACAAACTTAGAACACTTTAAATTAATAGTACCTTGTGGTATAAGAGATAAAGGTGTTACATCTGTAGAAAAAATTACAGGTAAGGCCTTAGATATTGAAAACACAAACAAACTAACTGTAGACTATTTATATACAAATCTTGGTTATGATGGATATAAAGTGATAGATTATCCAATGAATAATCTTAATTTAAAAAATAAGGGTTTTATTTTTTAAATATCAGAACTTATATAATTAAAACAAATAATAGGTGGTGTACAAATGGCTGTAAAAAGAAAGCCAGAGTGGCTTAAAATAGATATGGCAAAGGGTGGAAGTTTGACTTATGTTAAGGACATACTTGAAAAATATTCGTTAAACACAGTCTGTGAAGAGGCAAACTGTCCTAATAGAATGGAGTGTTTTAGTAAAAAAACAGCAACATTTATGATATTAGGGAGCGAATGCTCCAGAAATTGTAAATTCTGCAATGTTTCACATGGAGTATTAGAAAAGGTAGATCCCCATGAGCCAGAAAATATAGCAAAGGCAACAGTAGAAATGGGACTTGATCATGTTGTAATTACAACAGTTACTAGGGATGATTTACCAGATGGAGGAGCAGGACATTTTGCAAAAGTTGTTAATGCTATTAGGGTCAGAGACAATAACGTTGCAATTGAATTGTTGATATCTGACTTACAAGGAGTAAAAGAAGATATAAAAACAGTAGTAGAATCTAAGCCTGAAATTATTAACCATAACGTTGAAACTGTACCAAGGTTATATAGTGGGGTTAGACCAATGGCAATATACGAAAGATCATTGGATGTGTTGAAACAAGTCAAAGAAATGGATAATACAATACTAACTAAGTCTGGCATAATGCTAGGTCTTGGGGAAACAGAAGAAGAAGTAATAGAAGTAATGAAAGATTTAAGAAAGATAGGCTGTGACTTTTTAACAATAGGCCAATATCTAGCCCCAAGTAATAAACATCATCCGGTCATAGAGTATGTTAAACCAGAAGTATTTGAAAGATATAGAATAAAGGGAGAAGAGCTTGGTTTTAGTTACGTGGCTTCTAGTCCATTAGTTAGAAGCTCATACAAGGCTGCAGATGCAATGGAGTCTGTAGAAACTAAGTAAAAAAGACTTGTCATATAAAAACCTGTTACATAAGTGTAAAAAAACGTCCCTAGCTTGTAAGCCAGGGATGTTTTGATAATGTGTTTTTTATTAGAAATTTTATTGTTAATTCTTATCCATAAAATTTAAAAACCCAACCAATGATAAGATTTGGAGGTGTTTTGTACATTAGCCAAATAAACAAATTAATTTATATGAGTGAGCTTTGATCTACTTAATTTCCTTTAACAAATTAGCCATCTCTATAGCAGTAACAGCCGCATCATAACCTTTGTTGCCTGCTTTAGTCCCAGCTCTTTCAATAGCTTGTTCTATAGTGTCCGTTGTAAGAACACCAAATATAACAGGAAGGCCTGTACTTAGGGAAACACTTGCAACTCCTTTAGTAACTTCACTAGATACATAATCAAAGTGAGGGGTAGCACCTCTTATAACAGCACCAAGACATATTACGGCATCATATTTCTTTGTATTAGCCATTTTTTGTGCCACAAGAGGAATTTCAAATGCACCAGGCACCCAGGTAATATCAATGTTTTCTTCATTTGCACCATGACGTTTTAAAGCATCAATAGCTCCTGATAAAAGCTTACCTCCAATAAATTCATTAAATCTACCAACTATAATACCAAATTTTAACCCTTCTGAAATTAATTTACCTTCAAATACATTCATTATTTACCAACCTCCTTAAAATTTAACATATGTCCTAATTTTTCTTGCTTTGTTTTTAAATAGGAAAGATTACATTCGTTATGATCCATTTGAATAGGAACTCGTTCAACAATTCCCATACCATAACCAGAAAGTCCTGATAGTTTTTTAGGATTATTAGTCATTAATCTAATCTTTTTAATACCAAGATCAGCTAATATTTGAGCACCAATACCATAATCCCTCATATCCTCTGGAAAACCTAGGGCCAAGTTTGCTTCTACTGTATCCATGCCATCATCTTGCAAGGAATAAGCTTTTAGCTTATTTATTAATCCAATGCCTCTGCCTTCTTGACGCATGTAAACTAATACCCCACGACCTTCTTTATTGATTTGTTCCATTGCAGAAGCATATTGTTCACCACAATCACAACGCATGGAGCCAAAAGCATCTCCAGTAAGGCACTCGGAATGAACACGCACTAAAACTGGTTCCCCATCAGATACATGGCCCTTTACTAAAGCAAGATGATGTTCTCCATTTAAGTTATTTTCATAACCTATAAGCTGAAATTCTCCATACTTAGTAGGCATTGTAGCACTAGTTATACGGTTAACAAGTATTTCGTGTTTTCTTCTGTGTTCAATTAAATCAGCTATGGTAATTATTTTTAAATTATGCTTGCTTACAAATTCCATTAGCTGTGGAGTTCTTGCCATCCTACCATCTTCACTCATTATTTCACAAATTACACCAGCAGGATATAAACCAGCAAGATTTGCCAGATCTACAGCAGCTTCAGTATGACCAGCTCTTTTTAATACTCCACCCTTCTTTGCTTCTAATGGAAATATATGTCCAGGTCTTTTAAAGTCCGTGGCATTTGCATTTGGTTCTAAAACTTTTTGAACTGTAAAAGATCTTTCATGAGCAGATATGCCTGTAGTGGTTTCTACTGCATCAATGGACACAGTAAAAGCAGTCTGATGGCTATCTGTGTTATGGGCTACCATTTGGGGAATATCTAACTCATTCAACCGACATCCATCAATGGGCATACATATAAGCCCTCGACCGTATTTAGCCATAAAATTAATTGCTTCTGGTGTGACCTTTTCAGCTGCCATTAAAAGGTCACCTTCATTTTCACGATCTTCGTCATCTACTACTACAATAATTTTGCCTTGCTTAATATCTTCAATGGCTTCCTCAATAGTATTAAATTTGTACATACTTTCTCACTCCTTTTTTATAAAAAACCATGTTTACTTAAAAATTCTATATTAACATTTGATTTAGGAGGATTACCTTCTTTAAAAGATAGAAGTCTTTCTACATATTTTCCAATCATATCTACTTCCAGATTCACTTCATCACCTATGTTCTTTCCAAGGAGAGTTGTCTCATCTCTAGTAAGTGGGATAATAGATACTTTAAAACATCTATTATCTACATGAGCAACAGTAAGGCTAATTCCATCAATAGCAATAGAACCCTTATTTATTATATATTTTAAAATATTAGGAGAGCTGGCTATGGAAACCCATATGGCATTGTCCTCCTGCTGAAAATCTTCTATAGTACCTCTACCATCTATATGGGCACTGACCATATGTCCACCTAGACGGTCCCCTAACTTTAAAGCTCTTTCTAAGTTAACCTTAGATCCAGGGGACAAACTATTTAAGTTGCTTTTTCGCATTGTTTCTGCCATAACATCTACTTGGAAACTATTAGAAGTAAAAGATATTATAGTTAGACATACACCATTAGTTGCAATACTGTCACCCAATTTAACATCTTCAAGTACTTTTTTAGCCTTAATGACAAGGGTTGCAGATTTAGGGCCCTTTAAAACAGACTCAATAGTTCCTATTTCTTCTACAAGTCCTGTAAACAAATCTTATACCTCCTTTCTTAGATAAGCTTCTAGCATTAAATTATCTCCAAATTTACAAAGATTTATATTATTAAGAGCTATTGCATCCCTCATAAAAGGGATACCTTTACCACCGACTGGAGTTTTAGATAAACTGCCACCTATTATTTTAGGTGCTATAAAGGAAAGAACTTTATCTACAATTCCTTCTTGGAGGGCTGAATAGTTTAAAGTACTGCCACCCTCTAAAAGAATACTATCGATTTTTCTTTGACCTAAAACTTTAATCAAGTACAATAAATCTACTCTATTATTTTTAAGTGGTGTAACTATAAGATCTGCACCTTTTGCTTCAATATATTTCAACTTTTCTTTATCAATGGCTTCTGTTGTCGCTATAATAGTCTTTGTATTATCATCACATTTGAGAATTTTTGCATCTAAAGGTATCTTGCCCTTGCTATCTACAACTATTCTAATAGGGTTTTTACTATTTACCATGTCCAGTCTAGTTGTAAGCAATGGATCATCTGCCAAAACAGTTCCTATCCCAACCATTATAGAAGAATATTTATGACGTAATTTGTGAACATATTCCCTAGACCTCTCGTTAGTAACCCATCTAGAATCTCCAGTATATGCTGCTATTTTACCGTCTAAAGTCATGGCAGTTTTAAGAGTGCAAAAGGGAAGCCCTGTCGTAATAAACTTTATAAAAATTTCGTTTAGTTTTTTAGCTTCTTCCTCCATAAGACCAGTTACTACTTCTATGCCACTATCTTTTAATATATTAATTCCTCTACCAGCTACTAAGGGATTAGGATCTTTCATAGCAATTACAACTTTCTTGATTCCTTTCTTAATAATAGTTTCAGCACAAGGTGGAGTTTTACCAAAATGAGAACAAGGTTCTAAAGTTACATACATAGTAGCTCTTTGTACATCTTCCTTAGCATTATTAAAGGCATTAACTTCTGCATGGGCATGTCCATATTTTTCATGGTAGCCTTCACCAATAATTTTACCATTCTTAACTATTAAGGCTCCGACTAATGGATTTGGATTTGCATGGCCAGCACCAAGTTGTGCTAGTTCTAGTGCACGAGTCATATAAAAAGTGTCCATATTTTCACTCCTGTATATATATTATTTTTGGCGATTTTATACTTGTTTAGTATATATATAGATTTTAGATGGTGTATTACGTAGTCTCATAACCTTAACTTACTCCGTAGGAATATAATCGGGTGTGCCTGTTGGTGTAACTCAAATTTGTTCATTCCCATCGGTCGTGCAAATCGGCTTAGGTCAATAAAAAATAGCCCTGATAAAGTTTATCAGGGCTTGATTTTGTTAAATTATTCTATAACAACTATAAAAGATAGTGGTTAAAAAACACAATAATTTTTCCTTCTTTCATCCAGACTTTACTGTCGGTACTGGAATTACACCAGTTCAGCCAAAGTAGGCTCGCGGACTTTACCGCCGGTAGGGAATTTCACCCTGCCCTGAAGGACTTTTTATATTTATTTATAAATTAACATTAACATTGTTTTAAAGCTAAGTCAATAT
>CAYLXY010000033.1:0-11211 GCA_964387405.1 uncultured Clostridiaceae bacterium | reverse complement strand
TAAAAGCATCCCCTTTAGTAGGTTGAGTACATTCTACTAAAAGGGATGCTTTGTTATTCTTATTTTAACCTTTTTCCCATCTGTCTCCATCATTTATTACATAGTCATTCAGCTGACCCTTACCGTAGGTCATTCCCGCTACTATTGCAGGTCTGTTAGTTGATCTTGCAGCAGCAACTTGTGAGCTACTGTCTATTTCTGCTTCGTCTTTTTCCCCAAGCTCTTGCCATGCTTCATATAAAGGATTTATTACTTTTATAGCTTCCTCTAGTTTCCCTTTATCCTGCTTTAATTCTGCCTCTGTAACTATTTTGTTTAAATAAATATAAACACTTCTTAAACTATTTGCAATTTCCGAATCTCCTTCAAGTGTTGCAAGGAGTTCTCCTAATATTTCTCTAACTTTATTAACAGAACTATTTAACTTTTCTTTGCTTCCGTTTTCTATATATTCAATGCCTGATTTTATAGTAGCCATCAAGCCTTCATACATTATAGCAACAAGCTGTGCATGGTTAGCATTTGCCACACGATTAGCTAAGTATTCTTTTTCTATCATTATTTCACCTCTTTGTAGGTTATAGGAAACAGTCCTAAGATTGTCATCCAGAGCGTTAGCGAAGGATCTTTACTCCAAATTATACTAAAATCTTATCTAACTAATTAGTATAAGCCATGGGGACTGTCCATCTGGCTAGTCTTTGTTAGCCAGTGGGACTGTCCCCATGGCTGTTTTTTGCTAATAACTAATTAGTTACCTAAAAGCTGTAATACTGTTTGCGGTCTCTGGTTTGCTTGTGCAAGCATTGCAGTACCTGCTTGAATTAGAATGTTGTACTTAGTAAACTCAGACATTTCAAGTGCCATATCAGCATCTTCTATACGAGATAGGGCAGCTGTTAAGTTTTCTTTTGTATTTTCTAAGTTAGCGGCAGTGTACTCCAATCTATTTTGGATGGCGCCTAGAGATCCTCTCAGATTTGCTACTTCAACTATTGCATTGTTATATACTGTAATAGCTGCTGTTGCACGTTCTTCACTAGAAACATCTACAGCATGTTCTATTGTTTGTGAAGATAATCCATCTGTTACCACTTTATCTAAATGAAATGATGCTCCTATAACACCAGTATTCCCTTTAGTATCAGAAGCACTAATTTTTAATTTAAATGATCTAATATCCCCAACTGCAAGTCTAAAACCTTGACCCTGATTAGGTCCAACTTGTAAATTAGTTACAAACTCTTTAGGTGTACCTTCTATAAATATAGATTGACCTTTAAAACCTACATCTACGGCTGTTAAAGTTAATCTTCCTTGATTGTAATTATTATTTGTTACATCCTTATCTATACGATCATTCACACCACTTGCAATAATTGCAGGTTTAATTCCTTGAAAATCCATAGTTGCTAGATTTTCTACTATTTCTTTAACTGTTTTTTCTTCTCTTGTACCACTTACTTCTTTTGAAATATCTATTGATCTATTGGAACCTGTATAAGGACCTCTTCTGCTATCAAAAAATTCTACCTTTTCGTTTCCTATAGTTATGTGAGAACCATTTTCTGGAACCTTATTAAAAAATATTGTGGATTTTGCATTATCTGCATCCCTTTCAGGGTCTCCAAATTTTGGCTTCTTAACGGGTTCGTCGTCTGCATCTAAAGCTAGTGCCGTTATTATGGTTGGATCTGGATCTTTTATTTGAATATTACTGTTACCTCCAATTGAAGTGGATCTTATTTCATATCCTGTTATACTTCCGCCCGAAGAAAAAGTTAAAATAGCTTCCCCTAATCCATCTATTGCATCATTAATTGTTTCAATTAGTGCCTCTGCTTTATCATTACCAGTATCTGCTGCATTAACACTATCTAAGGAAACCTTTCTTTCTTGTCCATCTATTTCTATAATAAAGTTTCCGTCAACACCTATATTTAACCCTGACATACTAAGACCTCCCTTAACAGTAGCAGGCCCTCCTGTACTCATTCTATGTACTGTACTATTACTATTAGGAGCCTCATTTCCTTTTAATATATTCCTAGTATTAAACTCTGTTCCATTAGCAATACGATTAACTTCTGAAGTTAATTGATTAATTTCATCTTGTATAGCTTTTCTATCATCATCTGTTGATGTTCCGTTAGCAGATTGTACTGCTAATTCCCTCATACGTTGAAGCATTGAGTGTACTTCGTTCATTGCCCCTTCTGCTGTTTGGATTAGTGAAATACCATCTAATGTATTTTGAGCTGCTTTACCAAGGCCTCTTACTTGTGCTTTCATTTTTTCTGAAATTGCCATTCCTGCTGCATCGTCTGCTGCACGGTTAATTCTTTTACCAGAAGATAATCTTTCTAGTACACCTGCAGATATATTTGAGTTTCTATTTAATTGTCTATGTGCATTTAGTGCCGGTATATTGTGATTAATACGCATTTTATTTCCCCCTTGATATGTAAGTTTATATTTTTATGTTTTTTATTTTATTTATTAATTGCTATTTATACTAATTTGATTCACTAACATGATTATCGGCTATTACCATAAAAATCTTAATTTATCTTTAAAGCCTAATATTAAAATAGGTTCTTAATTAAGTATTTAAATTTATAAACCAAGATTCCTCATTTCATTCGGAATGACGAAATCTGGGGTTACCATAACCCAATATATTTATCGACAGTTTTAGTGAAAATCTTAACTTTTTCCCTAATAATATTCAGAATATCTACTAGAACCCTTCTTTTGGTCTATGCTTTCTATAAAAATTAGGACTTCTGCTACAATTTCATATAGTTCTGGTGGTATTTCTGTACCTACTTTAAACTGAAGCAATTCCTTCACCAGCCTTTCGTCTTGATAAATAGCAATATCGCTTTCTATTGCTTTTTCTACAATCTTGTCCGCTACTACACCTTGTCCCGATGCTGCAATAATGGGAGCATTATCTTTCTCTAGGTCATATTTAACGGCTACTGCTCGTTTATTTCTAATTGTTCTATTCACATTATCAACTCCTAGCATGAAATAGTGTAGATTAATGACATCTTCTGTTGTTAAATCCTAACATCCAGCAACTTTTTAACCCCTGGCTTGCTAGCTTCTGTTTCCTCTACCATAGAAAGAATATGATTATCATCATCTATTCTAAAGGATAGGTTTTTTAAATCATAGCCTAAGCCCTCTAAATGTTCCTCTAACTCCTTTGAGTATTTCTCTACTAGGTCCTGATCTTCTTTATTCGATAATCCCATCTTCATAACAATATTTTTATAATTAACAGCTAGGTAAATATTAACATTTCCCATGTTATTCGTATCAAAGTTTAGCAGTACAGACATATTTCTTGGGTCAATCTTTTTACTGCCTTGTTTATCCTTCATAATATATATTTGAAGGTTTTTAAGTTGGTCATTCATCATTAAAGGAAGTTGTAACAGGGTATCTTCTCTATTTAAGTGAAGTTGTAATTCTAGAGAATCTAATAATTTTTCCCCACTCTTTTGAATAGCCCCTCTGTCCTCTTTAGATAGAAGGGTAGATTTACTTTCTAAATTCTTTAATAATCTTGAAAATTCTTCGTAAGGTCTTTCACCTATTTGTCTGCCTTCTTTTATGTGGTTATTTATTTTATTAACTGCATTTTCAAGTTCTTCAGCTATTTTTGTTATTTCTGCATTATTGTTTTCATCTATTAAATTTAACATTTCCTCTAATTGATGACCTATTTGCCTTTGGTTACTCAAGAAAAAGGAAAGGTTTTGAACCTGTTTTAATGTCATCGGAATTGAATTTTTCATTAACAAGGAAATTATACTGTTTTTTCTTTCTGGTGAAATTTGTTTTAGAGCATCCACACCCCTTAAAATGCTTTCAATTTCCATGTCTTCAACTGTATTTTCAACATTATTTAAAGTGTTTTCAGTTTTAATATCCTGTGCTAATTTATCTCCTTTTAAAGAAGTAATTAGCTCCGATAATTGATTTAGGCCTAATTTTTCTATTGGTCCACCTTCTTCTGCAACCCGTTGAAGCAAATCAGTTGTTAAGCCATCAGCAACTTTATCTAATCCTTTTTTCATCATGTATATATCTTGCATATTATTTCTATTTAATGTGATTCTGCTTTGTATTATAGCTTTAGCCATATCGCCTCTATAGTTTTCTTCCATTATAGGGCCTAAGCTATCTACATTTGATCTTAAATAAGTTTGTGCCTGCCTGTCTATTTCCATCGTTTCATCACTAGTTAAACTGTTTAATGTTGCTAGCAGTTCCGTTTTGTCTATTGATAATCTTTCTAATAAATTGGCCTGTGCCTCTATTGTTATTTCATTTTCTGTTCCACCTGTTGGTAGCTTATAATCTACTTCTAATTGATCACCTATAATGTTTAACCAAGTATCTACTGTCATATTGCCATCCAATAGATCCTGGGAAGCATTCAAGCTTTCTAAATTATTTGCTATATCAAATTTTGTATGTAAAGCTAAAGTTTTTATATCTATGTTTTCTATCAATTCTAATATTTCTAATCTGTTTAGGCCTACGGCAATGCTGTCCTCAACTGGGGCATTTTCTATAATACGTTCTTCTGCATTAATCATATTCGCAAGCTCTGCTAAATCAATCTTATCCACAGCAAGGCCTGAAGCCATTAGTAAAGCAGTTTTTTCATAGTCTAAATTAGAATTAAGTTCAACAATTGCACCTTTTACCTCTGTTATTTTTTCTAAGTTTTCTCTAGTTAAATCTAATCCCCTAGCGATAAGATCTTTTGATAATCTGACTAATTCCTCTGTAACCCTTATACCCATATCCTCTAGTCTGCTTCGTATATCTCCTTCTAGGTTACCAAGTTGTCTTTCTGTTACAGGACTTGCAGTATCTCCACTGTATGCTTCATATACCTTACTCGCCAACTGTCCTATTTTTTCTTCTACTTTTATAGAACCTTTGACTACCGCGTTTTTTAATTTATATAAATTATCTATAGATGTTTCTATTTTATTTTTAACACTATCTACTATTGTTTTATCCTCTATGTTTTTTATATCATGAAGCTTTGAAAAAACATTATTAATTTCTTCAATATTACTTTTAGAGGTTTCTAAGCCTGCTTTGTCAAGGGCTTTTATAACATCTGTAATGTCTTTACCCATTTTACTACCATATAAGTCATAAGCTATTTTTTCAGCTTCTTCTGTAGTCATATCCTTTTTTATTCCTAAAAACCTTAAAAGTGAAAATGGTCTTTTGTCTCCTTTTGCATTTTGCATCTCTTGTAGAACTTTTTGTAGGGACTCTTTTTCAAAATCTACATCTTTTTCTACAAGTTTAACAGCAGTATCATAATCTAATTTTTCAGCTATATTAGATAATTGTTCTTTAGAATAAATAAAAGATAATATGTTTTCTTTTGTCATATCTACACCATAATTTTCTAAGGTTTTTACTGCCTCTATACTTTCATCATTAACAGCTATGTCGCAAGATTTTAAAATATAGGCATATTTGTCTTCAGAAGCTTCTATAGTCTGTCCTTCTTCTAAAGCCGTATCTTCAGAATTAACTAATTTAGATTCTACTATATTTTTTCTATCTATTATTACAGTGTCTCCAACTTCTCCTTCAAAGGGCTTATCTAAGACAATGTCCAAAGCTCTATCATTTCCAATGCCAATTTTTACTTTGTTTTCATTAACCGCTAACAGAGTCCCTCTTATTTTTGAGCTAGAGGGCATTTTTATATATGAATTAATTGCACCATTATATATATTTACATTTTTATTCCAAATATTATTCATAAGGCAACCTCACCTTCTATGTTTACTTCATTATGTTCCTAATTACATTATCGTCAGTTCAAGCATTTTTCTTTAATTCAAATAACCTGTTCTATCATTGTCACTCCGAGTAAAACGAGGAATCTTGATTTTAAGGCAGGATCCTTCATTTCATTCAGGACGACTTTGTCGGATTCTTCACTGCGTTCAGAATGACAACATTACATATATTCAAATAACCATTAAAATTTTCTCTTTCCCTGCCGATAGTATATAATAGAGATATAAAGAAAGGTGTGTTTATATGGATCCTATTAAAGGCGTTAGCCCTATTGATATGGGCAATATAGTTGGTACCCAGAGTACAAGAAAAGAAATACAAAACAAACAATTTATAGAAAAATTTCAAAATATAAAATCAGATCATGTAAGGGATCATTTAGAAAAGCTATTTAATGAGATTTCTATTCAATCTGATAAAATAAATGAAAAACTTCATTTAAGTGAAGTTGTGCGATATAAATCTTTAGTTAAAGAGTTTTTAGATGTAGCAGTAAAAAACTCCCATCAGTTTTCCAAACAAAATTTTCTTGATAGACGTGGTAGACATAGGGTTTATTCTATTGTTAAAAGTGTAGATAGAGAGTTAGATGCTATTACTAAGGAGTTTTTAAATAAGGAAGTAGATCGACTTGCTATTGTAAAAAAACTAGATGATATCCGTGGTATGCTTTTAGATGTTTTTATGTAAAAAAAGAGAACCTAGGCATTTCTGTCTAGATTCTCACTAAGGTACCCATTTATAAATATATCTATATCCCCATCTATTACACTTTGTATATTTCCTACTTCTACATTAGTTCGATGATCCTTAACTAAGGTGTAAGGATTAAATACATAGGAACGTATTTGACTACCCCATGCAATTTGATTGTATTCACCTTGCAAATCTTCAATATGTTCCTTTTGTTCGCTTTCCCTTAACTCAACAAGTTTACTTATAAGCATTTTCATTGCTGTTTCTCTGTTAAAATGTTGAGATCTTTCATTTTGACATTGAACTACTATTCCTGTAGGTATGTGGGTTATTCTAACGGCAGAATCAGTTTTATTAACATGCTGTCCACCAGAACCACTTGCCCTATAGGTGTCTATTCTAATATCAATTGGATTTATAGAAATATCTATAGAGTCATCTATTTCTGGCATAACATCTACAGATGCAAAGGATGTATGTCTTTTTCCTGAGGAGTCATAGGGAGATATTCTTACTATTCTATGAACTCCTTTTTCTGATTTTAAATAGCCATAAGCATTAGTGCCTTCTATTAAAAGTGTAACACCTTTTATGCCAGCTTCAGTATCTGTTACTATGTCCAAGGTTTTAACTCCATAATTTTTACTCTCTGCCCAACGTGTATACATTCTAAGGAGCATCTCTGCCCAGTCCTGTGCGTCAAGTCCACCTGTACCAGCATGTATGGATATAATAGCATTGTTCCTATCGTATTCACCCTTTAAAAGGGTCTCTACTTTTATACTATCTATTTTATTTTGAAGGTCTTCTATACCTTTTACAAATTCCTTGGCAAAACTATTGTCTCCATCTTCAATAAAGATAAGCATAGTTTCCAAATCCTCAAAATCCACTATAAGATTTTCATAATTTTCTATTATGTCTCTATAATTTTTTGCTTGTTTTAAAACATCTTGCGCCTTCTCTTGGTCATCCCAAAATGTTTCCTCTGACATTTTACCTTCTAATTCTTGACCTAATAAAATTAGATTGTCAATGTCAAAGTGAATCCCTCATTCCGTCAATATCATCTTTAAGTTTGAAAAGTTGCTGTTTATAATTATCTAAATTCAGCATTTTTTCACCCCATTACCTTCCACAGCATCTCTTATATTTTTTACCACTTCCACAAGGACAAGGATCATTACGTCCTACTTTATCTTGCTTTTTTACAGGAGTTCTGCTTACATCTTCATTACCATGTCTAGCCTGTATCGGTTTAGCTACTTGTTTTCTTTCAACAACAACTTCCTTTTCTATACTAAATAAAAACTTAACTGTATCTTCTTGAATACTATTTATCATCTCTTGGAACATGTCAAATCCTTCCATCTGATATGCCCTAACTGGATCTTCTTGACCTATAGCTCTAAGCCCTATACCTTGACGTAGTTGGTCCATTGCATCTATGTGGTCCATCCATTTTGTATCTACTACTTGTAATAAAATTACTCTTTCTATCTCTCTCATACGTTCAGAACCAATATCTTCTTCTTTTTCTCCGTATATCTTTCCAGCAACTTCAATTATTTGTTCTTTTAAACCCTCAAGGGTTAAGTCCTCAACATTAGTGAAAGTAAGGGCTTCTGCTGGTAAAAATATTTTATCTAAATGATTTTTCAAACCATCTAAATCCCATTCTTCAGGGTATCTAGCATCAGCAGTATATATTGCAATTGCTTCTTCTACAATATTCTCTACTAATCCTAAAATATGATTTTTCATATTTTCCCCTTCTAATACTTTCTTTCTCTCTCCATAAATAACTTCTCTTTGTTTATTCATTACATCATCATATTGTAGTACATGTTTACGTATTCCAAAGTTTCTTCCCTCTACCTTTTTCTGTGCATTTTCAATAGAGTTAGTTAAAAGTCTATGCTCTATAGCTTCATCTTCTTCAAGTCCCATCTTTTCTACTAATCCTACCATACGATCTCCACCGAACAGTCTCATTAGATCGTCCTCTAAAGATATATAGAAGCTAGTTGAACCTGGGTCTCCTTGTCGTCCAGCACGACCTCTAAGCTGATTGTCTATTCTACGAGATTCGTGTCTTTCTGTACCTACAATATGAAGTCCGCCTAGTGCCTTTACTTCTTCATGTTCTTTATCTGTTTTTACCTTTATTTCTTTATAAGTTTCTTCATATTTCTTTCTTGCATTAATAAGTTCTTCATCTTCAGTTTCAGCATGACTGGTTACCATAGATAAAATTTCATCACTATAACCTTGTTTTGACATTTCACGCTTGGTCAAAAATTCTGGATTACCACCAAGAATAATGTCAGTACCACGGCCAGCCATATTTGTGGCAATAGTAATAACTCCTTTACGTCCAGCCTGTGCAACAATTTCAGCTTCTCTTTCATGTTGTTTAGCATTTAAAACCTCATGTTGAATACCTTTTCTTTTTAATGCCTTAGACAGTTCTTCAGATTTTTCTATAGATATAGTACCTACTAAAACAGGTTGACCTTTTTTATATCTCTCTTCTATATCCTTAATTATAGCCATTATTTTTCCTTTTTCTGACTTATATACAAAGTCTGCTGTGTCTTTTCTAATTATAGGCTTATTAGTTGGAACTTCGACAACATCCATATTGTAGATAGCCATAAACTCTTCTTCTTCAGTTTTGGCTGTACCAGTCATACCAGATAGTTTATCGTACATTCTAAAGTAGTTTTGGAATGTAATAGTTGCTAAAGTTTTAGATTCTCTTTGTACTTCTAATCTTTCTTTCGCCTCTATAGCTTGATGTAAACCTTCACTATAACGACGACCAAACATTAATCTACCTGTAAAATCATCTACTATAACTATTTCCCCATCTTTTACAACATAATCCTTATCTAACTTCATTAAATTATGTGCCTTTAAAGCTTGGTTAATATGGTGAGATAACTCCATATTTGAAATATCCGAAAGATTTTCCACACTAAAATAGTTTTCTGCTTTCTCAACACCTTCTTCTGTCAATGTAACAGAGTTTTCTTTTTCATCTAATGTATAATCTACTTCACTCTTTAAGTTTTTAACAAATTGATCTACAACAAAATATAATTGAGTAGACTTTTCACCCTGACCTGAAATAATAAGTGGTGTTCTAGCCTCGTCAATTAAAATACTGTCAACCTCATCCACAATGGCATAATTCAATTTCCTTTGAACCATTTCTTCAAGATGAATTACCATATTATCTCTCAAATAGTCAAAACCAAATTCATTATTTGTTCCATAAGTAATATCTGCCTGATATGCAGCTCTTCTTTGCTCATTTGTTATTCCATGGACTATTACACCAACAGTTAAACCTAGAAAAGTATATACTTTACCCATCCATTCCTGGTCTCTGCTTGCTAAGTAGTCATTAACAGTAATAACATGGACTCCTTTTCCTGAAAGTCCGTTTAAATATACTGGTAAGGTAGCTACCAAGGTTTTACCTTCCCCAGTTTTCATCTCTGCAATTCTACCTTCATGAAGTATAATACCACCATAAAGCTGTACTCTATAATGTTTCATACCTAAAACTCTAAATGCTGCCTCACGCACAGTAGCAAAAGCCTCTGGCAGTATATCATCTAAAGTTTCACCTGCTTGTAACCTTTGTCTGAATTCTTCTGTTTTGTTTTGTAATTGCTCATCAGTTAGTTTTTCATATTCAGATTCTAAGGATTCTATTTTATCAACAGTTTTATCTAGTTTTTTAATTTCTCTCTCACTATAGCTTCCAAAAACTTTCTCAAACAATCTTTTCAATCCATCCACCTCAACTATTTATATTATTATATCCATCATAATATTTTAACATTAATTCCTTTACAATACAATAAAAATTCACCTATTAGCATTATGTGCAGAATTTAATTATATATAATTAAAGATATGTTTTAGTTTTAATTTTATTTTAGTTTTAATTTTTACTATTTTCAAATCTTATAATTTCATCTTTCTACCATTATAGTCAAATTTCATAACTTTTGGGGAATATCTACTTCTACTTCTTTGCATTATGCCTTGGGTAAGTATTAGAAGTCCTAAAGATATAAGTATATCCCCAATACTAAAAATCTGTTTCAAAGGATAGTTTATAGGAGTAGCAAGTTTTTTAGCTAAATAAACTGTAAATGAATAGGCTTCACTAATATTGATGTAATGAGGCATAGCTCCTATATTAATAGATTTAAGCATATTTTCAAAACCCATTTTTTCCAATAATACAATATCTATTGGCATACTTCCTCCATTTAAGACAATGGCAGCAAAATTAGCAATAGCACCTATTAAAATAAGCCATACTGATTTTCTTTCTAGGTTTAAAAATAAAACAATAAACAACATAATATAAGAAGCAATATATAGTGTCATCCTATTATCTATGGCTCTTTCGTTACCAATAGAAATTAATATAGACGTGCTTATTTGTAAGATTAAAGCAAAAACTAATAAAAATGAAGATCTAAACATGAATCTTCCTAAGTTACTTACTTTCCCTCCACGAAGTTTTCCTATTATCATCCCCAAAACTAGTCCTTCAAATATCATTGTATACACTCCCCTTGAAAAATTCGTACTTCCCCTCTATTAAACATTCTCCAAATATTCTTTTTTTCC